>JANXYF010000218.1 GCA_025350175.1 Nitrosopumilales archaeon
TTCTTCGTCCCATACTCATTGGCTCATCATAAATCAGTGATGAATATGGTGAACCATCAATGTAGAGATTTGTACCAGCTACAATTCTTGCTGAAAATTCAAACGTTGTAAATATGCCATTTTCATCATAAACTCCTTCAAGACAGAATGGTCCAGTCATACCTGGAGGAACTAGTCTTTTTGCAGTTTCGACAAATCTCTCACCCATTGCATAGACTTCTTCAAGCAACGATTCTCTCAAGACTAGAGGGCTGTTGCCTATTACGTTAAATGATGGAATTAATTCAACGTCGATTTGCTCTTGAGCTGGAATTCTACCAAGACCATCAATATCTGATTCATATCTTCGGTCCACTCCAAAAAATTCTAGTTCTCCACTTAGTTCAGAATAAAAGTATTGTAAATATGCTGAAACTCCTAATGCGTATTCTTGCAAATACAAGTCAGAGTCTCCTTTGATTGTTCCATCTCTGATTAGCCTGTCTCGTTTTTTCATGTACTCTTCTTCATTTGTTGCCAAAAAGTATCCCTTCCCTCCTGCTGCACCATGTCTTTTTGCAATTACTAGACTGTTTATTTCACTTGGACTAGATAATGATCTTGGAATTTTTAATTTAGATTCTACCATGAGTTTCTCTTTCATGTTCCTGTCAGACTCCCATCTGAGAATCCACTTGTTTCCAAAGATTGGAGTCTTGATTGATTCTATTTCTGACGAACTCATCTGAGCTATTAGAGTTCCATGTGGTATGATTACTGCATTATTTTCTTTTAGAATGTTTGAGCATCGCTTATCCATAATTTCAGCAAATGAATCTACAAGTACAAATTCATCAATGAATCGAAATCTACGATAAAGTTTTTCACGCTTTTTCTCACACACTAGAATGGTTTTGAATCCTTCATCTTTTGCACCCTTGAGGACTTGAAGAGCACAGTGAGAACCTAGAGTGGCTATTGAGGACATGGTATGATCATTTCTAATCTTGGGGGTTTATGAAAGTTCCATGGGTCTACTTGAGATGAAATTGAAGACGTCATCAATTAGGTCAATTGATATATCTGACTTGTATTCTTGAGGAATGTTTTTCATAATAAAATCGATAACTGATTGACCCTGAGGTATCTCTCCCTCCTCCATTTTTTCTGAATATAGTGAAACTAGGTGTGATACGATTATGACTGTTTTTTCTCTACTTGTAAGAACCATGTGTGTGGTTAGGGTTCATTTTAATTTAGAGGTTTGTTAGATAATTGATATCTGGCAAGATTTTTCTATGAGAAATTATTGATTTTTAAAATATTTTAACGAGTGATGTTTTTTATTACATCTGTTCTAAGCTGGCCACAAGCTGCTGCTATCTCAGAGCCCTTTTCTACTCTGACAGTACAATTCACTCCGCCATCACGAAGTATCTGCTGGAATGCAAGTACTCTTTTCCTGGCAGGACGGGAAAATCCTCCCGCAGTTGGATTCATGGGAATCAAATTTACGTGTGCTCCATTGCCTTTTAAAATCTGTACTAGTTCTTCAGCAACTTTGTTTGAATCATTTATGCCGTCAATTAACGCATACTCAAAAGTTACACGACGCCCAGTCTTTTTGAAATAACGTTTTGCTGCCGATATGAGATCTTCAACTGAGTGAGGTCCTGCAGTTGGAACTAGTTTCTTTCGCAGCACGTCATTGGGGGCATGTAATGAAATTGCAAGCTTGACCTGAATGGCCTCATCTGCGAGTTTGTCAATTCCTGCAATAACACCAACTGTTGAAATTGTAATACTTCGTTGTCCTAATCCGAATGCGCGAGGATGTGTCAACAGCCTAATAGCTCGTATTGTTTCGTCATAATTTGCTAGTGGTTCTCCCATTCCCATGAAAACAAGATTAGTTACATGTTCTCCTCTTTGACGCAAAAGACTGGCAAAGTGTAATACTTGAGCGACAATCTCCTCAGCTTTTAGATTTTTTTCAAAACCCATTTGACCTGTAGCACAGAAGACACAACCCATTGGACATCCAACTTGGGTGGAAACACAAACTGTAGACCGTGGATGAGTCTTGTCCTGTGATGGACTGTACTGCATAAGTACGGTCTCAATTAGGGTATCATCATCAAACTTGAGCAGTAATTTTGTAGTATGTCCATCTTCACTTGTAATTCTATGAGCTTCGCTCTGGGTCCCTATGGTGTACCCTGATTCCACTAGAGCATTTTGCATCGAAGATGGAATCTGATGCAAGTCAGAGATCTTTTTGGGTGACTCGTGATGTAGTGCATGAAGTAGCTGGTCTGCTCTATATCGCGGCTGACCAAGTTTGATAACAAGTTCATCCATCTCCTCTGGTAATACACGATAAAGATCAATCATCTAGCATGTAATATGCAGTACTCTATTTTAATCTAAAATTCACAAAATTTATCATGTCACAATTAATGAATTGCAAAATATGATTAAATTTATGAAAATTTCATCAGATGTATATTTTTATTGAACTATATTCTTATTATCTTTGTTGGTGAATTTATCATAACCACATGTCTACTTCACAAGTTTTACTCCAGTTGGGATATTCTCAGATTACATCAAAATCAGACAAGGTTTTCCTTGAAGCCACTCAAAAAGCACTCAAAGTTTTTGGTCAATCATCATACAATGATTTGAAATTTTGCAATCTAAGAAATCATACACAATTCACAATCACAAATTATTTTCGGATCTTCTTTAGCATGACATTTACTATGCTGACCTGCTTGACATTGTACGCATATGGCATTCTTACCTTCAAATTCTGTATATTTTGGCGCTCCATCAAAACCAAATCCTCCATCTTTTGGACCAACCATGTATTGTGTAATTCTGACATGTATTTCTACATAGCCGTCATTAGATGTCTTTTTTTCATTTTATCGCAATACTAAATATTGTGACACTTGTCATATTTGATGGAGCTAACATACGAAAGTATAATGAATGACAAAAAACTAGACTCGTCTAAAAAATCAAACAAGGCGGAATTCAAAGCCCTAATAATAAAGACTATAATTTTGATAGCGGCAGTAAGGATAGGCATCGCATTATTTGAGATCTTCTTTGCTCCAAATTTGGGATTAAGACAAAATCACATTTTGATTGGAGAAACGATGGCTACAATCATCGTATCGTTTGTAGTGATTTCTTCGATTAGAGGTGTTTTGAAAAGAATTTCAACCAAGATGCCAGCTCATTTTGTTGCAAATATTTCCTTTTTTTCAATCGTAATAATATCACTAGTTGCATCATTATTACTGCTGTACATATGGGGTGTACAGCCTCAAACGATTCTCGTGGGAGGGGGGGTTGCTGCAATAGTTTTAGGTGTCGGGGTTTCAACAATAGTGGGAAACATACTTTCAGGAGCCCTTATGCTTACTACGTTTCCTGCAAAGATAGGGGATTCCATTTACATAATAAATGACAATGTGCATGGAACAATCGAAGAGATAAGCACATTGTATACCAAAATCCATTTGGATAGCGGAATGGAATACATTGTTCCAAACTCTGCAATAATCCAGGGAACTATACGCCTCTTAAAGCAAGGACCTTTGAGAACGCTGTTGCCATATGTAGAAGGTGATAGAATCGAGTTATCAAATGGCTCGGAAAAATTTTCAGGTGTTGTTACCACGATAACTTCACGATTTACTACAATTCTAGATGGTGACGACGAAATAATCATTGCAAATCGATCTATCCTAGAAGGCACTTCAATCATAATAAAAAAATCAAAGACTGGTACAACACCGTGAGAGATCATATGATCTGCATTCTAATCGATTTTAGTAACACAAATTAACACTAACAAAAAGACATTTGATGAAAACATGATAGGTACAGAACTTGGAGATTGGCGTAGGACCATTTACTCTAATCAACTTGATCCTTCAATGGATGGAAAAGAAGTCATCGTAATGGGTTGGATCTCA
>JANXYF010000223.1 GCA_025350175.1 Nitrosopumilales archaeon
TGAACATGATAACTATGAATGACCCCATGCTTACTATCACTCCAACGAAAGACATGGTGAAAACTGATTCTGAATTGGTACTTCCCATGAGCATTGCCATGATGGAGTTTGAGGCAATCATAAAAGACGCAGTTGATGAAATTGTATAAAACATCTCAAGGAAAAGTTTCTGAGTCTCTAAATTGCGTTCGTAACGTATTGTATAAACATGAAGTGCAGATGCCATTTCATCTGTAAAAAATATACGCAGTTCATCTCCAAGTCTAATCACCTGAGACAATTTTACTAGTATCTGTTTTAGAGGATCAGAGTTGTCTTTCATCTTTGCAGCAATCATTTCACATGACTTTGCCAAGCCATATCCCCACCCTACTCCAAGTCGATACACCTCCTTGAATGAATTTGAATATCTACCGTATCCAGAAGTTTGTCCGCTTTTAATCAAATCCACGGAACCGACCTCTCCTGTTGCCAATGCGTATAGGAATGCTACGAAATAAAGCAAATCCTCATCTGATTTACGCAACTCTGCAAGTTTTTCTTTAATGGCTAGTTTTTCCATCAAAGCGCATTAAGCTCCTTTAAGAATTGCTCAAGACCGATTTCTCTACATCGAGAAATAGAATCATATACATCATAGAAATTGAAAATCTTCTTTTCAACCATCTTGTCCAAAATCTTGGTTCTAAGTGTAAGCTCTTCATAAAGCAAACCTTCTTCTTTTCTTGCCATTCCTCTTTTCTCCAAAAGTTTTGAAATGAATAACGCACTACTTCCTTTTCCTCTAAACTTGACTGTGTCGGTACCAGGATCCCAATTAAACACTGGAATGAACATTACATTGTTTCCTTCTGGGTTGTATCCGATGATTTCGTTTATAGATAATACTCTTCTAACTCTTTTACCGTCTGGTCCTGTAACTGCTGCTTGGAACATTGCAATATTCAAATTCTCAACGTTTGTTTTTGGAATATTCATTGGAGGGTTTGTAATTCTTTGAATTAATGCAGTCATGTTTGCAGCGTGGAATGTACTAATTACTGGGTGACCTGTCTGCATTGCACCAAATGCAATATTTGCTTCTGCTCCTCTAATTTCTCCTACAAATATGTAGTTAGGTCTTTGTCTTAATGCGGCCTTTAAAAGATCAAACATTGTCACACTTGAACTTGGGTTTCCAGTATCTCTTGTAACCTCACTAATCCAGTTGTTGTGGGGCAGTGTAAGCTCAGGCGTATCTTCTATGCTGACAATTTTCCAATTGGATGGAATGAAAGCAGTAAGTGCCATCATTGTAGTAGTCTTTCCAGACGCAGTCTCTCCGTTAATGAAGACACTGCTTCCTTCTGCCAACATCATCCACAGATATGCCGCTTCAACAGTCTCCATTGCCTTGCTTGGAATAATTTGTGTTATTGATAGTGGGGTACTTGCAAATCTTCTGATGGTGGCATTTGTTCCTTTTCTACTGACGTCCTTTCCAAATACTATGTTAATTCTAGAGCCTTCTGGAAGTGTAGCGTCGATAACAGGTTTTGCATGAGATACAGTCTTACCGAATTGTTCAGCCATGCTGATTATAAGATCGTCAATTTCTTCCACACTTAAAAAAATAGGGCATTTTAATGCGCCAAACATCTTGTGAATGACGTACATGTTACCAGCTCCAACTATTGAAATATCTTCTAGGTGAGGGTCGGTAAGGAATGGATCAAGAAGTCCCATTCCTGCTCTTTTACGCAGAAAATGGTATTTTAGACATGGTATATCTTTTTCATATACTGAAAGATTCTTTGACTTTAAGATATCCATCTTGGAATAGTCAATTACTGCGTTTGAAGATGAAATTGTCTTGTCCAAATACTGATCAATCATGTTGAATCTCTCAGTAAGCTCAATTGGCGGATTCATGTTTCCTGCATGTATTGCAAACAACTTGTCTGCATTTTCCATTAGTGCACGGTCTGGCTCATCTGGTTCTATGATTGCGTATTCTACATACCCGTCAGAAGAGGCAGAATGCGGGTTGATGTGAATGTACGTGTTTTCTGATATTGGATATATCAAGTTGGGGTCTTTTAGTTTTTTATGTTCTCCTTCTAACTTTTCAGTAAATATTGGTATGGGATTTCCTTTATCGATATAAGTTGCCAGATAATTCTTTAGGTGTTCAGACTCTTTCAGTGCCTCTGAGAATTTTTTGTCAGTTACTAGCGAAAAATTAAATCCCAACTCATTTGCCTCGATTTATTTTTTTCATTTTTCTCCCTATTATGCATTAGCTGTAGATATTGGTACAATCTTGATCCCAAAATTGGTATCAATTTCAAAAGCAAAAGATGATTCTGACGCTTCACTTGAGCCTATCAATTTTACGACTTTCATAACTTTCACGGCTTTTCCACCAATGTTTGCAGTACTTAATGAAAAATATACATCACACGCAGATTTAATTCTCATGGATACGTCTGCTGGAACTGAGGTCTCATGCATCGTTAGAATTACAGTCATGCCAGTTGAAACAAGATATTTACATCTGGTTAGAAAATCAAGTATACTATCTGTATCCGAATACATTGTCAACAATGATATTGAATCTATTATGACACAATCAAAATTTTTGGCATTGCTGCTTATGTATCTACCAATAACTGGAAGCAAAAATGATGATTGTTTTTGTGACCATACTGCACCATATACATGCAATGGCAATATTGAAAATCGATTTTGTAAAAATGGTGTTGTGAAATTAAATGTGATTGTTTTCATTTTCTCAATATAGTCTTTGACTGTGTTTTCTGTTATGCACAATACTTTCATTTTGGAGGATAGCATTCCTTGAATGAATTGAGCTCCTAAAGCACTCTTTCCTGTACCATGTTCTCCCTCTATCATCATCAAACAAGGTGTAGGTATGCCTCCTGCTAGTTGTCTGTCTACTTCTTCATTACCTGTAGGTATTGTCCTTATCATGATATTCTCACCGAACTTGTATCCATCACTCCGTTATCTGTTCCAAAATTGAGCGTCAAAGTACCTCCTAGATTGGTAGGATTTTGTAACTTTGCATGTATGTTAGCGATCTCTTTTGGATCAAGTATTCCTGGATGAGTAAGATCATTTGTTATACTCTGAATACACCATTGGTCAGATACTAATGCACCACAATTGTTGTTATAATGAAGAACTTCAGTTAATGTCGGAAATCCTACTGTGTTTGCCTGATATGTAATTATGGTGTCAAATTCTTTGTAATTCCACAAGATTATGTTTCCAGTATTAGTCACTGAAAATGTGGCAAGATCAGTATCATGTGTACTTGCTAGCCCTGAAATACTAATGTTAGTATGCATAATTGTATTTAGAGTATTTGACATTTGTTCTGATGACGTGCTTAATTTGGCAGTACCATCAAGTATTGCAGGAAAAGACATCATTACATAAATAATGGAAAAAGTGACAATGCCTCCAGAAATTGCTATACTTAATCCCATACCATATCACCTACTAACAGAACGTAACGAAGTAGTCATCACTAACTCCGTTAGGTGTTGTTACTTGTAATTCGTATACGTTACTACAACTAATAGCCGATAGATTTGATATGTTGATTTGAACTGTATTTGCTTTGTCCCAACTAGTTACTGGGCTAGCAAATGTCCAAGACGGTGAAGGACCTGGCGCATTGTATACTATTCTCTGCATTGCTCCAGTCTGTCCAAAATACACGTCGATATTTTGTGTATTTGTAATGGAATATGTCCCAACATTTTTCACCCATGCATTTACACTATTATATGGAGCAGTACTCTGTGCATAGAGAATTTTGATATTTGTTAATACTGTTTGTTTTTGATTCTCAGTTGTCTGTGTAAAAGTAGACTGGAATGTTCCAACTTTTGTCATGACTAC
>JANXYF010000232.1 GCA_025350175.1 Nitrosopumilales archaeon
GATGAATTTCCAAAATTTACCAAAAGATTTGCTGAAGATCTATTAAATGAGATCAAATCTGATCCTAATCCCTTTGAAACACAAGAAAAATTTGCTAAAGAAGTAGGCTCTACAGAGATAATTTTACAAAAATCACAAATAGACGAAGTCAAAAAGAGGCTAGACAATTATGAAACTCTTCTAGACAGAGTCTCAAGGATACTTAATTCCAACTTTGTTAAAATGACATTTCCAGTTTTTAGTGCGTTATACGATGCCTCGGCTCAATATTTTGGAGACGTAAACGACAGTAAGAAAAAAACAGACATCATCGATGGTCATATTATCGCAATCGATCTAAGTGAGCCGATGGATAGGATAATGGACAAAGACGAAGATGTAGAATTTCTAGATGACTACAAACTGATGAATCCATATATCTTGAAGCTTGCAAGAGACAAGATTTCTGTTGGTGGTAAAGAAGTTTTAGAAGAATTTGAGAGGGGGTTCAAGGATGCACGAATTGGGCAATACATTGATTTTAAATTAAAAATGAATCCTAAGAGCATTTCTGAAGAAGAGATGATTTCATGTTATAAAAAATATAGAGCCGTAATGGGAACTGCGGGAAAAAATATGACTCTGGCAAGATTTCCACTAGGAGAAATATTCTATCTTGGAATGGCAAAAGCTGCAGAATCAGTTGGATGTGGAAATGAAATTGAAGATTCTATAAAAAATAAATTTGTTAAAGTTCCTTCTTGGCCTCTGTATTACACATTTCTCACAGGTGATGTCCAGAAAGGATTTGATTTTACAATGAAGAAAAGTGACATTTACCTAAGTGAGGCGCGACTTGCTTTGGAATTATTGCCGGAAAATTTCTCACATAAAGATTTTCTAGAGTTTCTTTTCTTGACAGTAGAGCATTACAATCTGTATTGGTTTAATCAACTTTCAAAAGAAAAATTATGGAAAGAATTTGAATCCAAAATTCCAAAGTGATTTGAAATGATGTGGTCTGACAAGTATAGGCCAAAGAATTTGCTTGAAATGGTTGGAAATGAAGAAGCAAAAGAGTCTTTTGTAAAATGGATTGGAAAATGGATCAAGGGAACAAAACCACTTCTTTTAGTTGGTCCGCCAGGAATTGGAAAAACCACCATGGCAATTCTGAGTGCAAAACAATTTGGATATGATTTGATAAGCATGAATGCAAGTGATGTTAGAAACAAACAGAAAATTCAAGAAATTCTCAATCCTATTTTAGGTAATAGAAATCTGCTTGGAAACCCTATGATCTTCGTTGATGAAGTGGATGGAATACACGGAAGATCTGATTTTGGTGGAGTAGAAGCATTAATTGACATACTAAAAGAGCCAACTGTTCCAATAATTCTTGCAGCAAATTCTGATATATCTGACAAAATGAAATCAATCAAAAAAGTTGTAACTACAGTAAAACTCAGACCTCTTCCTCCTAGATTGATGAGATTATACCTTGAAGAAATTCTAAGGCGAGAAAATGCATCAATAAAAATTGGTAGCATGATAAAAGTGATTATAGATTCACGTGGTGATATTAGGTCAATTTTAAATTCTGCCCAAGCACTGGCTGGTGGATTTGAACCTCAACTAGATAAATCCAATCTTACTGCTAATGTAGAAGAATCAATAAATTCATTTTTTAACGTAAAATCATCTGAAGAGGCTCAAGTAATACTTTATTCATTGCGTATTGATCCTCGAGAGAAGATTAATGCATTTTATTCAAGTATAATTACGAGTGCTCTTCCAAAAAACACTCTAAAAGAAATGTTGGAAATACTTTCTGAAGCTGATATGCTATACGGAAAAATAATGAGGCATCAAGAATGGAGAATCTTGCGATATTTAGATAACATATTGTTGAAACTATACAGACAAGAGACTGGAATAAAATATTCTCAATTTAATCTTCCATGGCCTACTCTAAACAGAATAAGATGGGATGGTAGAGCAATAAAGGGACTAACTAGTAATCTCGCAAAACAAATGCACGTCTCGCGTAGCGTATTTTCGACTTTCTATCTTCCATATCTTCTTTTTTGTATAAAAAATAAATCTCTTGAAATGAATCTAAACGAGGCAGATTACGAAATTGTACAAAAAGAATTGGAGATAATGAAATGAGCTGGCGAGCAATACCTATGAAGTTTCCAGGAACTTGTCTTGTCTGTAAAAAAAAGATTGAAGTCAACGAAGTTGCTTTGTGGGCAAAAGGATTGGGCGTCAAACATCAGGCATGCGCAGAAGTTTTACAACTAAAATGTATAGTCTGTGGAGGCCCAGCAGGTTGCCCTAATTGTGAATTTGCAGATAACTGTGATCTAATGAAAGTCTCTCAGATGTGTATTTGTAAGAAATGTGGCGATGCCAAAGATGCTTTTTCACTCTATCAAAATTCTGTAGTAAAACGATATCCTTTACTAAATCTTAAAATCTAACCTTTCAGATTGAGAAATCAATGGTAAAGCCTACCACAAAGATAGCACCATTAGATCCAGCCTTTCATGGGGAATCAAACTATGAGGTAGGATTGGAAGATCTTCTTACGGAAAAGAGAAATCTGATTGCAAAATTAGAGGCCGATCCACAGACTGATCAAGAAACATTACAGTCTGCAAGAGAAGCACTTCAAGTCGTAGAGGGACTATGGCAAAATTATCATATTGGCATGAATGTTTTTCGTAACGCCAAGGG
>JANXYF010000233.1 GCA_025350175.1 Nitrosopumilales archaeon
CTAGTATGCAACACCAAAGTTTCAAATGAAGTCATTACATATGCCACATGTATTGGCCAGAATGTTCTATCATGGAGATATCCTCCAAACCATTGCCTTGAGGCAATGATACAGAGTAAAGGACTATACCCACTGACCATATTGCCACTAACCAAGAAGGAGTTATTTGCCATTTCAAGAAACAACATCATGGTTGCAAAGGATTTGTTATCAATGGATAAAAATCACTTATCCGCAATAACTGGCATATCATTAGACAGGATAAATAAAATTCGAGACATCACTGCCCAAATAATAAGCAAAATCACACCAATGTCATAACTTAACACAGAAAAATTGTTGCATATAACACGGATTTATTTTACATTGAAAGGTTGCCTGTTATCACATCTGAAAATCCCTTTTGCAATTTATTAAGCACTAGAATACAATATACAACAAGGTAAGGCAATGACAGAGAAACACAAAACCATCCATATTGATGAATCCGACAGAGGCAGTTGCTATTATTGCGGTAGTCCTGCAGCCATCAAGGTTGGCATGTGGTCTGATTTATCACATACAAATGAAGAAGACGAAAAACAGAGCTGGCGAGCTGTTCTGATATGCAAGGAATGTAACACTAAACACAGTTGGGTTGACGAACAAGGTTTACCAGATACGTATCTTGGGTACTAGATAAATCGCTGACCTTTTCACAAAGTCTTACAGGACTCACCTATGAGAATCAATTAAAATAGAAAATATTGATTTTAAAGATTGGAACTTAAGACCAAAAACGACTAGTATTTTGGTGACAGTTCCAACGGATATGATTTTTCAGTAATAGTATTTAGATCATGCTGATAAATCATACGTTTATCTTTTAAACAAATTTTGTAATAATCTTGCCGTCGATTAAAAGAAAAAATTAAGAGTTTTGATCCACTCCATGGGTTTCTGCCTCTGTCTTTTCGAGCCACTCAAGTCTTAGACCTAATTTAACATAATTTGTGCGACTACAATTATTCTGAAAAGAAAAATCTCTTCTACATTCTCTTTGTAAAACCAAATCTGAGAATCAATCTAATTGTTATATGGCACCATTGTATAATATCCTCCGAAAACATATGGAAGATACACATGAATCGTGCAGAATGGAAGGCGGTGGCAGATGTGGCTGCGGGTCAATGTCATCTCATGGACAATGCGGATGCGGCGAGGGTCATCATTCGCATTCTGTGACAAGCATGTACAAGCGCGCATACATGGATGCATTGTATCAAGCTCAAGTAGAACGCGTCAGAAAAAGAATCGATGCCAAGTTTGGTACAACGCTTGACAAAATGGCAGATGCGGTAGTAGATTCATTTGGAAAAATGTGGCAATCCAAGATGGCAAAAATGGAAGCAAGGCAGGATCTTGAAGCCAAACTTAGAATGATTCTTTCTGAAACATCTAAACTCTAAAACAACTTTTCCTTACGACTTTATTAAATAATTTATTCAGAGCAATCAAGTCCCACAGGACTCAAATCTTCACGACATT
Source organism: Nitrosopumilales archaeon (assembly GCA_025350175.1). Classification (GTDB taxonomy): domain Archaea; phylum Thermoproteota; class Nitrososphaeria; order Nitrososphaerales; family Nitrosopumilaceae; genus Nitrosotalea. The sequence goes on from JANXYF010000233.1 coordinate 1,528, forward strand.
ACGGACTGTAAGAGTTACTTGAATTTTTTCTTTGTATCCGTCAATCTAACCTATTAGCAATCAGTTTTATAATCTTAGAACATATCCACAACAGTGGCAAAATATCAAGTCAAGAAAATTCTAGTTCCTATCGATGGTTCAAAGAACTCGTTTAGAGGATTAGATACTGCAATATTTCTTGCACGACAGTGTGGGGCTACAATTACAGGACTATTTGTTGTGCCCATTTATCCGAAATCATTTATGCCAATAACATATGCGAAGGAATATCTTACAAAAGCTGTCAAAGATTTCATGGAGGATGCTAAAAAACGCTCTGCTCAAAACGGTATAGTATTTGTTGGAAAAACCATAATTGGAAGAGAATCATCCGAGATAATCGATTTTGCTGCAAAAAACAAATTTGATATCATTGTGATAGGAGCAAGAGGTCTTGGTAGTGTGAAAGAAGCCTTTCTTGGCAGCGTATCACATGCAATAGTTCACAAGTCAAAGATTCCTGTATTGATAGTAAAATAATAGGACAAAACAGTCAGTGAGTTCAGACCTGTGAGAGTTCAAGCTCCCATCAGTAGAAGATAATGCATCCTTCAAGTTCTTTCAATTTTTTCACTTTACTCACTAGTGAAAATTAGGATCATACTTTTATCAAAGAAAATAAAATAGTAGGTCTGTCATGGAACCAAATATAGGAATTTCGTCACAAAACCGCAAGGGGGTAATTGAAATTCTAAAAAAGTTAGTATCTGATGAATATATACTATATACAAAAACAAGAAACTATCACTGGAATGTAACAGGACCGCAGTTCAATGATCTACACAAGTTCTTTGAAGGACAATATGAAGAACTTGATGTCATAATAGACGATGTTGCCGAAAGAATCAGAGAACTTGGAAGTAAGAGTATTGCAACACTTGTAGAATTTACAAAGAATGCTAGGTTGAAAGAAGAACCAAATACATACCCAGATGCAAAAACGATGCTTGGCAATCTGTTAAACGATCAAGATTCTATAATCAGAACCTTGCGTACAGATCTTGAAAAATGCACAAAATACCAGGATGTAGGAACTGCAGACTTTCTAACTGGATTAATGGAACAGCATGAAAAGATGGCGTGGATGCTGAGGGCGTTCCTAGAAGGAAGGTCCGTCTAAGATATTAGTTTCATCAACCAAAGGCATTTGATTCTCAAGTTTGATATTTTTCGAGGTTGTTATAATGAATCATTTCGTACTATTGCCATGGTTTCAATACAGAAGGTGAGATGATGGATGAAAAAGTGTTCTTTGATTTTCTAAGTAAGAGACGTTCGATTAGGGCGTTTAAGGATGACTCCATTGATGAATCTCAACTAAATACAATACTGGAAGCTTGTAACTTGGCTCCATCTTCTGGCG
>JANXYF010000047.1 GCA_025350175.1 Nitrosopumilales archaeon
TATGTTCGGAGCTGTACTTTCCAATCTTTGGTATATCTATGCTACCATGATAGGAATTGTTTTCTCAATGACTTCTAATTTTATTCTCAACAAGATTTGGACATTTGAAGATAGAAACTTTGATCCGAAAAGAACACTTGCACAATATGGATTATTCCTTGGCTTTAGTGGTATTGGTGCAGTCTTTCAACTGTTATTGGTTTATGGTCTAGTTGAATTGCGACACTTGAATTACTCTATTGCATTATTCTTAGCAGTTGCCATTGCATCAGTAGGAAACTTCTTACTAAATAAAAAATGGACTTTCCAAGAAAAAGTTTGGAGTTAGATAAGCAACCATTACGTAAAATGGTCTAAAATGATCGAAAATTAATTTTTTATTTTATCTTTTATCATATTGCATAAACAACTTCTTGTTCTAAATTATTAGAATAAGTTCTCTTAGCTCGTCCTAATCTATTTTTATTTTTCTCGATATTGTTTAGCTTAGCCTACTCCGCTATACGAGTGTGAAGCGTGGTGTAACTTTTTTATAATATAACGGGGTTATGAAACGTATGACTTCTGAGAATCTTAACATGGATTATAGTAAATATGATTTCAAAGACTCTACTGAGATGTATGTATACACCAGTAAAAAGGGTCTATCCAAGGAAGTCGTTGAAGAAATCAGCAGAATGAAAGGCGAACCACAATGGATGCTTGACTTTAGACTTCGTTCATATGACATCTTTATGAAAAAACCCATGCCAAACTGGGGAGGTTCTCTTGGCCAAATTGATTTTAATAATATATACTATTATGCAAAAGCTTCTGAAAAAACAGAAAAGGACTGGGATAATGTTCCAGCTGAAGTAAAGGCAACATTTGATAAATTAGGAATTCCTGAAGCTGAAAAGAAATTCCTAGCAGGTGTAGGTGCTCAATACGAATCCGAAGTTGTTTACCATCATCTCAGAGAAGATCTTGCACAACAAGGTGTACTATTCCTAGATACCGATACTGCATTAAAAGAGCATCCTGAAGTCTTCAAAAAATATTTTGGTAAAGTAATCCCGCCCGAAGATAACAAGTTTGCAGCACTCAACAGTGCAGTGTGGAGTGGAGGATCTTTCATCTATATTCCAAAAGGAGTTAAAGTAGATCTACCATTACAAGCATACTTTAGAATCAATAAAGAAAACATCGGTCAATTTGAAAGAACTCTTATAATTGCAGATGAAGGTTCCGAAGTACATTACATTGAAGGTTGTACAGCTCCGGTATATTCTTCAGAATCTTTACACTCTGCAGTTGTAGAATTGATTGCTATGAAGGGTGCAAAATTAAGATACACTACAATTCAGAATTGGAGTAACGATGTTTACAATCTAGTTACAAAGAGAGCATATGCATACGAAGGCGCACGTGTAGAATGGATTGACGGAAATATTGGAAGTAAATTGACAATGAAATATCCTGGAATCTATCTCCTAGGTCAACGTGCACACGGAGAAACACTTTCTATTGCATTTGCTGGTAAAAATCAACATCAAGACACAGGTGCAAAAATGGTACATCTTGCTCCAAATACAACATCTAGAACAACATCCAAATCAGTTAGCAAAAATAATGGAAGAACTACCTACCGAGGTCTCTTACATGTAGCAAAGGGTGCAACCAACGTCAAGGCCTCAGTTAGATGTGATGCCTTGTTATTAGATGACATATCAAAGACTGACACTTATCCATATATGGAAATCAATCAGGAAGATGCAACAGTAACTCATGAGGCAACTGTTGGTAAGATCGGCGATGAGCAGATTTTCTATCTTATGACAAGAGGATTCACTGAGGAAGAAGCACTTACACTTATTGTAAATGGATTCATTGAACCATTTACCAAAGAGCTTCCAATGGAATATGCAGTAGAGCTTAACAGACTAATTAAAATGGAAATGGATGGCTCAGTCGGCTAGTGCCGATTGTGTCACTTTGTGATGTGAAATGTCATCTTTTGTTCTCTCTAAACTTGGCTCTAATCATATAGAAGAAATTTCTGAAGTAAATAATGATCCTGTATGGTTAAGGGAATACAGAAAGAGTGCTTTTGTAATGTTTCAACAACTTCCACAAGAAGTCTCTCCTCTTTACAACAAGTACAGCGATGCAAACAAGATGGATCCAGAACAGATCACATTTTCTTTAAGTTCTGATAGTACTATTCCAGATTTTGTAAAAGACAGATTGCTAGAAATTGGTGAAAATCCAAGTATCGTTCAGATTGGAACAAATATTCATAAAATTACTATTCCATCTGAGTTAAAGGACAAGGGTCTTGTTATATGTTCAATCCAGGATGCAATAAAAAATCATGGTGACAAGATAAAAAAATCATTTGAACAAACGGATTCAAAGAGAGATAAATACATTGCACTAAACAATGCTTTTTTCAATTCTGGAATTTTTATCTACATTCCAAAAAATCTCATTTTGGAAAAAACAATTCATGTTGTATCTTCACTCTCACTAGACCAAACTTCAACCATCTCTCGTAATGTTGTAGTGATAGAGGAAAATAGCAAAGCCTCAATTGTTCAAGAAATTTATGCTCCACAAGCCACAAAACAGCAAGCATATCTTGAATTGCTTGATGTATCAGTAAGTGCTAACAGTCAGTTTGACTTGGTTACGCTTCAAGCAATGGATGAAACAGCTGTTAATTTCTCTTCAAGAGTAGCAAGAATAGAGCGTGACGCAAGAATGAATTGGTATCTTGGACTGTTTGGCTCAAATCTTTCAAGATACAAGGTAGATAATTTTCTTAATGGTCCTGGAGCAACTGCACAAGACACCGAAGTAGTTTTTGGAAACAAGAACCAATCATACGATCTTGCTTCAAATTTAATTCATAATGCACCATCTACAATTGGTAGAGTTTTAGAAAAATCTGTTCTTAAAGATACAGCAAAATCTCTCTTTAAGGGAATGATACGAATTGAGAAAGATGCTCATCATGCAGAATCATATCTCTCAGGGCACTCTATATTGTTGGACAAGGGCGCAAAATCAGATTCAATACCAGGGCTTGAAATATTTACAAATGATGTCAAGGCAACACACTCTGCATCAGTAGCTCAGATGGATGAGGAGCAGATCTTCTATCTTGCAACAAGATGTTTGAGTAAATCCGATGCTCAGAAAATTATAGTGGAAGGATTTCTTGAACCTCTTTCAAGAAAGATGTCATATCAAGTTCGCGCATGGATAAGTTACCTGATAGATTCCAAGTGGGCAGGGCG
>JANXYF010000168.1 GCA_025350175.1 Nitrosopumilales archaeon
ACATTGGAATGGCTTATTCCTAAAATTGCAAATGGTTCTATTATAATTCCTCACAATAATGCTCGTCTACAAAAGATTAGAGTCGTTGGAATAGGAAAGGGAATGAAGACTAAGGTAAATGTAAACATTGGAAATTCTACATTAAATCAAAATCTTGAGGAAGAGATCAAAAAAGCTCAGGTCGCAATAAAGTACCATGCTGATACTATAATGGATCTTAGCGATGGAGGAGATGTGGGATTGTATAGACGAAAACTACTTGAAGTTGCACCAATTGCTTTTGGAACAGTTCCTGTTTACGAGGCATATAATTACGGTGTAGAGAAACACAAGAATCCGCTTGATATTACAGAAGATGACTTTCTCAATGCTTTTGAACATAATGTAAAAGATGGAGTTGATTATACTACAATTCATTCCGGTATAACTAAAGATATAGCAAAACGTATTCTTGCAGTAAAAAGACATGGGGGTATAGTAAGCAAAGGCGGTACAATCACAGCTGCATGGATGTTAAAGTATGATAAGGAAAATCCATACTTTGAGCATTTTGATTATCTGATAGAAATTGCAAGAAAATATGATGTTACTTTTAGTCTGGGTGATGCACTAAGACCAGGTTCTATTCTTGATTCACACGATGAACTTCAAGTACAAGAAATGATCAATATCTCAAGACTTACTAAAATCGCCCATGAAAAAGATGTACAGGTAATGGTTGAAGGACCGGGGCATGTACCGCTCAACGAAGTTGCAGCTAATGTCCGATTGGCAAAATCACTAATTGGTGAAGTACCATACTATGTACTTGGACCGCTAGTAACAGATGTTGCTTCAGGACATGATCATATTGCAAGTGCAATAGGCGCTGCAATTTCTGCAAGTGAAGGAGTTGATTTACTATGTTATCTAACACCTGCAGAACATCTTGGATTACCTAATGCAGAAGAGGTAAAGGCAGGACTAATTGCATATAGAATTGCAGCTCATGCAGGTGATCTTGTCAAATTAAGAGACAAGGCAATCAAATGGGATATGGAAATGACTGAAGCAAGAAGAACATTGAACTGGGAAAAACAGATTGCACTCTCAATTGATCCTGAGGAAGCAGCACGTATTCATGCACGAACTGGTCAACTCAAAGGAAATACAGTTCCATGTACAATGTGTGGCGGTGCATGTGTCTACATTATGCTCCCACAACAGAGATTCACTAAAACCGAAGTAGAAAAATTACAACAGACTAGCTAGTACTTTCTCAAGACTTGGAACAGTTTGAAATTTAGTCATATCTGATGGGGATATCCATCTGTATTCGGAATTTTCCCAATTCAATCTGATCTTGGGCTTATCTACAGAAAATAAGAATGGAAAGATCAACCATTCATGGTTTGCGTATTGCGGTGAATCTATGCTCATTTGTGACGCAGCTCTTACTAGAGTAATTTGATTTTCTGTAATGCCGGTCTCTTCAAGTATTTCTTTTTTTGCTCTGTATAATGGGTCCTCATTACCTTCTATGATTCCACTTACTCCTGCCCAAAGTTCTTTCATTGTCCTTACTCTATCGCTTCGTTTTAGAATGAGACATTGACCATCCTGAATCAAAAAAGAAGTTACTATTTTAGTGGATTTCAATTATTTTTCTACAGCATTTACCATTGTGACAAGCTTCTTGTATGATTCATCAAAATCTACATTCTTGGCTAATCTTTCTTTGGCACTTGAAATGTATTTTATCATCTCTTCTGTTTTATTCTCTTGAATCAAAATGAGCATCCTACCTATGTCCTTCCAAAATTCTTCTGCATATCTTCTTATTTCTGGATTTGAAATTATTGTTTCAATAAGTTCTTGAGGTTCTGTCATTATGCCTGTAGTGAGATACTTTTGAGCCTTGAAAGTGGTTCCTGCCATCTTCTCAACTAGAGAGAAATTTTCTTCCTTTGCAAATATGTTGGCAAGTGCTAAGTTTACTAGATGTGGCATTCCAAGTACAATTGCAATTTTCTTGTCATGCTCTGCTGCGTCTATCTGAACAAAATTTGCTTCTTCAAACAATGATTTTACTACAGCCATCTCTTTTTTTGCATCTCGAATTGGAATTGAAATTATATTTTGTCCTTTTAGTTTCTTAGTTCCAGGGCCAAACATTGGATGAATACAAATTGGATTTACTTTATCAGGTATCTTGGAAAGTGCAGCGGCAGTTTTTGTTTTAAGAGAAGAAATGTCTATCAAATAAGAGTCACGTTTCATCTCTTTTGCTATGAGTCTTATTGTCTCAGGTGTACGTTTTACTGGAATACATAAAATAACATAATCCGCTGTTAGAATAGCTCCTACCAGTGACTGTGCCTTTATAACTAATTTATTTAAAATTACTTTTTCAGAGTCATATCCTATTATGTCATAATCTTTCTCAAGAAAATACTTTGAGAACCATTTTCCCATTTGGCCTTCTGCCCCTATTATTGCAATCTTCTTCTTCATTATTTACTCCTTAACCTGTCCTCTATTATTTGCATTCCCTGATTAAGTGTATCTTCTGGCTGGCAGGCTGATATTCTAACAAATCCTTGATAGTTTCCAAACCCCTCCCCGGGTGCTATTGCTACACCTGCATCCAAAAGTTTGTTTGTAAAATCTACTGAATCAAAATTTTCTTGTCTTACTTTGGCAAACAAGTACATCGCACCATCTGGCTCAACAAAATCTAGTTGCATTGTTTTTGCCCTTTTCGATATGGATTCTACTCTATCTTTGATAGTTTTAGCATTGTTAGTTGTATCTGCCTCTAATGCCTTCATGGCAACATATTGGATTGGTTCTGATACATTTGTTAATGCTAGAGCCTGAAGCTTTGACATTTTTTCTATAATGTCAGGACTGGATATTGTATATCCAATTCTAAAGCCTGTCATGGCATGAGATTTTGAAAATGACTGGGTCACTATGGATTTGTTGTACCCATAAGTGAGTATGCTCTTCCATGGTTTGTATGCATATGTAGAGTAGATCTCATCACTTAACACATACAAATCATTCTTGACTGCTAAATCCATTATCTGATCTTGTAATTTTACTGGG
>JANXYF010000065.1 GCA_025350175.1 Nitrosopumilales archaeon
AGCCCTGATGTCAAGATACAGCAGAACTGATAAAAGTATGAGAAAAATATTTCTTGACGAATTTTTACAAAATGAAAATCGTGGTGAAGAGTTTTACAACAAAGTATTACTGGAATACGGAGATGATTCAGTTGCAGAACTTGGTGAAGCCCAGATTGCAATTGAAGGTTTGTCAAATATTGCTGTAAAAAAAATAGAGGATAGAAGAATAGGATTATCGTATCTTGAAAAATCATCAAGATATGTTGCATGGGATAAAAAAGTAAACGACGAGTTCAAGTTTTACAGAGAGCCAGAAATAATGAGTTCAAAGTATGCCGATAAATATCTAGAGGCATGCAATCTAGACTTCGAAGTTTATTCAAAAAATATCCAGCCAGTGATAAACTACATGCAAGAGCAAGAGCCCATAGGGAATCAAAAGTTTAGAAATTCCAATGGAATGGATGTGGAATACTCCAGGCTAACTAGTGAAGATGAGGTAAAATCTGCTACCAGAATCTACAATGCAACTATCAGAGCCAAGGCACTAGATATTCTCAGAGGAATACTTCCGGCATCTACCCTTACAAACGTAGGAATTACAGGAAACGGAAGAGCATTTGAGTACATGCTAACCATACTATATTCTTCTGGCCTAGAAGAAGAGAGAGCACTTGCAAAAAAGATTCACCAAGAGCTAAATACTACAATCAAGTCATTTGTAAGAAGGGCTGACGATAACCACGGCAAGTCCTTACAAAAATATCTTGGCGATATCAAAATAAAATCAAGTGCACTAAATAAAAAATATCTAAAATCAAAGGGAAAAAGAAATTTTCTTGTAGACTTGGTTGATTTCGAATCCCAGAATAAAGCTGAAGATAAAATAATCTCTTCAATATTATATGAGCAATCAAATGGAGTTTCTTTTAGAGATATACTTGCTCAAGTCAGAAAGATAAAGCAATCAGACAGAAAAAAAATAATTAGTACGTTTTCAAGTCTTCGACAAAATAGAAGACAGAGACCTCCACGTGCATTTGAAATGACTGAATACACTTTTGATTTTCTTACAAACTTTGGAATGTTTAGAGACTTTCACAGACATCGTGTCCTGACACTTGAAAGACAGTTGCTTACAACAAATCATGGATATGTTGTACCAGATGAAATAAAACAACTAGGGATCAAAAAAGACTATGATGACTGTATGTACAATTCAAGACAAGTCTTTGATCTATTGAAAACAAAGATGCCAGAGCAAGCGCAGTATGTTGTAAACTTTGCATACAATTATCCATATTTTATGAAATTAAATCTTAGAGAAGCAGTACATCTAATCGAATTAAGAACTGTTCCACAAGGACACCAGGACTATAGAAAGGCAGCACAGGAAATGTTCAAGGCAATACACAAAGTGCATCCCAATTTATCCAGTATAATCAAATTTGTAGACATGAAATCCTACAAACTAGAGAGACTAGAGGCAGAAAAAAGAATCGAAGAGAAACGAAAAAAATTAGGCTGAGCTGTTGAAATATTTTAGGACATCATCGATTGTTCCTACTTCAATTACCTTCATCCCATACTTGCTCTCCATGATAGATGATAATGAAACCTCTTGTGGACTGCATGATTGGTAAACAAATGGACCTTGAGTTGATTGCGTGCAGTGCTGCTGCTCTACAACCCCTTGACCACTAGGAACAAGAAATATCTTTGCTCCATAACCTGCTGCAGCTTGAGCTTTTTCCAAAACTCCACCAATTGGACCAATTGTACCATCAGGCTGGATTGTTCCAGTCATCAATACGTGTCCATTAATTGATTTTCCTAAAATTGCTGAAGTTAACAGTACCGTCATAGCACCACCAGCACTTCCTCCATCAACTGCTCGCAAGTTTTGATTGTCAGTTGTAATTGAAAATATAATGTCCTTGTTGGACAAATCTACTCCTGTAATGTTGTGAGCCACTTGAACTGCAATACGGGCAGAATCTTGAAAGTCAACACCTTCTGGAATAGCAGTGTTTGCCAGTACAAGACCGGTGCCGTCTCGAATATCAACTGTTATCTTCAATATTGTACCATTGTACGAGGCAGTCTGAAAGAAACCATCACTTTGTATTATTGAATATACTACCACGGCAGATATTGATTCGGTATGTTTTTTTGAATTTGTAACTTGGGTTTCAGGCATGTTTTGAACCTGCTTCAAAAGTTCATTATATTTAATTTCCAAGGAATTGTATCTTGTTTGTAGATCATCCATTTTTTGAGCGGCACTAGTTTGATTTACAATTTGTGAAGACTTTAACGTATGAAGGACATTTTGATCAATCAGATATTGCATGGCATTCAAAAAGTCAGTATCATTTGTCTGGCCTTCAGACCACCATTTTGCAGTATTCTTAATCCAATTAGGGATTGAATTTGTAGACTGTTGTTGAGCAGATGCAGTACTAATAACCAGATGCGTGATTGGCACATTTGTGTTAATTACAATACCAGTACTAACAACACTAAAAATTGCAAATGCCATCAAAATTGTCAGATTTTTTCTATTCATGAACCGATCACTTCTAAGACAAGATAATTACTTTTTACAATTATAAATTTTGGTTTGAGGTTCTAATGTACGGTAAATGTTGTGGAGCCAGACCCAGAAATGAATCCAGATTTGACTGCAGTTGCACTAGCAGTATAGGTACCAGTTGTTCTTCCAACAGAGTATGAGAAGGTAACTTGACCGTTTGAATTAGTCGTACCTGTTGCATGTGCAGTGCTTCCAGATGGAGTTTTTACAGTTAATGTAACTGAAGCCCCGCTAATTAGAGATGGTCCATTAACAGTGACAGTAATGTGGGCTCTAGAATATTTCGAGTATGAAGCATGATCTGTTGTAACTTTAACCTGTAGAGTCGGGGTTGTTGTAGGTGTAGCAGATACACTGTTTGATGGTGCAGATTGGCCAATTGCGTTGACTGCGGTTACATAGTATGTGTTAGTATCTCCGTTGGTAAGTCCGGTATCAGTATAACTTGATGAAGAAATGTTTGAGGTAAGCAGTGTACCGTTTCGATAAATGTTATAACCTGTGATGGCAGAACCGCCGTTAGAGACTGGAGAACTCCATGTTAATGAGACTTTGTTATTTCCTGCAACAGCTGCCAAGTTTTGTGGTGCAGATGGTACAGTTGGAACTGTAACCGTTATAGTTGTAGAGTGATTCAAAGTACCACTTGTGCCAGTTACTGTGACGGAATATGCTCCACCCGCATTGCTAGCAGCTGTGATAGAAAGTGTTGCAGTAGCACCGCTTGTTGAAACAGATGGAACGGATAATGAACTAGTTAATGCAGAAGGGGAGGTAACTGCAAGATTCACAGTGTTAGAAAATGTATTAAGGAATGACACTGTTACTGTACTACTACCACTTGTTCCAGGGTTAATTGTTACAGAAGATGGACTAGATGAAATTGTAAAGTCAGGATTTGTGTTTGGAGCAATAAATGAAATGATATTGTTTGACTGTGGAGTACCAAGACCAGTTACTTCATCATATCCAACTATTGCATTGCATATTGAACCACATGAGCCGTCGTTACCAGTTGTGATATCATGATAATTTGCAAGGTATGGGTTTGTCTGTGGACTAGATTGCGCACCAGATGCTGCATTGTATAAAGCGCTATTTGTCCCAAAAGATGCGGATGTAAGATTTGCATTTTGGCTATTTGCTATTGCAGAGATTGCAGCCCATTGTGGTGTACCGGCACTGGTTCCACCAACAATCCACCAACCACTGTTGCCATTAATTGGAACGCTGTCATATACATAAAATCCTGTGTTAGGGTCTCCATCATATGCAACATCAGGAACTGCTCTATTTGGATTTGAATTGAAATTATTCTGATAACTTGGTTTTGGTTCATATGCACTTGTACCTCCTCCGCTTCCAGACCAAGCAGATTCGCTTACCCAATTTCCAGAACTGTCAGTGGCAAGTGTTGTTCCGCCTACAGATACTACATATGGAGATGCTGCAGGCCAGATAACGCCATGACCAGAGTCGCCAGATGCGGTATAGAAGCTAGCTGTGGGACTGTTGAAATGATAATCATAACTGGTTTCTCCAGAAAATTCATTGCCTCCCCAGCTGTTGGAGACCTGCTTGGCTCCTGTTCCTACTGCAGTATCAACTCCCGTAAGAAGATTGCCAAGTGAATTATCAGATGACTCTACAAGAACAATCTTTGCACCAGGTGCTATAGAATGAGCCCATTGTACATCAAGTGAAATCTCCATTGCCCAACCAGAATCAGTTGCAGGAGTTCCTTGAGTATTCTTTACAAAGCAACCATTAGCATCAGTACATGCAGGTAAACCAAATTGAGTATCAAATGTTTGAAGATCACTTACTACATTTGGATCATCGTATGCATCCACAATTGCAATTGTTTGACCATGACCACAAAGTGCTGGATCAGTCCAGTCGGATGTAGTAGTATGAGTACAGCTTAATTTATTGAAACCATATGCAGTGATAACATTTGCTGGAGATTCACCACCAGTTAGAGTTACAGAGTGGCCGACAAATTTTTTGACATGTGCAGGATGATGTTCTTTTATCTGCAATGGGTCACCAGGAGTTACAGTTTGAATTGTAACGCCAGAAGGTGACAAGAGTCCACCAGGACCGTTAATGTCATCATCGTGCTTATCATTGTCAGGCTGACTAGCAAGTGCGCCATTCATAACAAGACTTGAACTTAGCAATAATAACGAAATAGCAGTGATTACAAAGATTGCCTTCATTGTTGGTTTAGTTTTTTTTCCAGAGGCTTAAAAGGCTTACTCAGAATTCCATAATATGGTTGTCAAGAATTTTGATCATTACATCCATGATATCAAGTTGAAATTAGTTACCAATGCCTAAAGTTTAAACAAATTTGGATTTTTTCTTGAGATAAATACAACAGATACCAGTGTAGCTAGTGCAAATATCACTAAAGAAAGTGAAGGAAATTCTGGAATTGATGTTCTTTCCGATATATCAAAGGTAAATGATTTTGAAATGGCATTCTGAGATTTATTTTCTACAGTGTAAAAAAATGTTACATTTGCATTTGTAGTTCCAGTGGAATTTGCAATATATGAAATGTTGTTGCTAGGCCCAGATACTGTAATGTTTTCTCCTGGCTTGAGATTCGCATTATATATTGCAAAGCATCACATTGCTTGACCTATTTCTATATTCTTGTCAAAGGTTGCAGAAAGTGGAGACATACATCCACTATTAAAGTAAATTGTGCCAGGAGAATTGTTCACTATTGTTGCATTAATCTGAAAAGAGTCTCCAACATGAATATTTGACGGACTGGAATGAATATTTGTAAGTTCGATCTCTTGCCCAAAAGCAGGTACTGAAGATGTAGTATAAAGTGCCAACAAAGTAAGAAATACAATTAAGAATATTTTCGAGTAATTCAGATCTGCCATTTATCATCATTGACTAATAAACCAGATCTTAGTTTTCAGAGCAGATAATGGTAAGTTATGTTTTATTTGAATTAGCCAAACCACTGGTCTAAATTATGACTCTTCTTTTCATAAGATTTTTTCAATCGATTCAATGATGTATCAACACGATCAAGTGAAAAACTTCTCTCCTTTGTAAGATAGTTTGTTATTCCGGTGTAGTCTACATTTCCAAATTTTATCTCTGATACTTCAGCCACTTTGGGTTTAAGAAAGATATCTCGTATCTGGACATAGTCTATCTCGTTTAATTTGTCCTGGATTTGAGGCACATTTTCCAAATTTCCATGCTCTTTTATCATCTTCAGGGCAGTCTTGGGACCAATCCTCTCAAAGCCATCAGGGTTAAAGTCCGTGCCTATTAGTATCCCAATATCAACAAGTTGTTCTCTTGTAACCCCAAGTTCTGCAAGGGTTTTTTCCAATAAAATAAGTTCGGGTTCAATCTCTATCGTAGTATTCCTATTGGGTAGTTTTCTTTTTCCGCTGTTTGTAAAATTTCGTACTAGTCTTTTTGCACCAAACAATAAAGAATCAAAGTCCTGGCTTGCAGAAGCATATGCTTGTCCAGTATTTGTAAGATGTGCAGCTGTTGCTTCACCTTCTGATGGTGCGTGTATCCAAGGTATACCAAAAAGGTCTAGAAACTTTTTTGATTCTTCAACCATGTCATCTCTAAGTACAGATGTTTGTTGTGCAAACTTTTTGGCCTCGACATAATTTCCTTCACTGATAGCAATCTCATATTTTATTGTAGCATCTTTTTTTACCTGCTTTCTTCTTTGAATCTCTGCAGATTTCAAAGACGGAGGTTTTCCATCAAAGACATAAACAGGTTTTATTCCAATGGATAAGAAATTGATATTTCTATAAAATAGTCCGCTGATGTGACTAGTGATTTTTCCATTGTGATCAGATAATGGCAAACCATCAGGACCACGTATTATAGAAAGAAATTGGTATATTGCATTATAGGCATCAATTGCAACTATTTTGGATGCAAAAGATTCAAGATTTGTTTTTTCCCTAACACATAGTTGTTTTAGATCTAGACCCAAAATATTTCCCTACAAGATAGTAGATTTTTGCCTGCTTATTTCTTTTTTACACTAGGTCGCGATTCCCAGCCCTTTTCAATTATCTCCTCATAAATGTTTGAAAGTTTTGGAATTGGCTCGCCTTTTTCCGCAGCTACTTTTACCTTTTCACGATAATACAGTTCAATAGATTTTGCAGTACCATCGTCAATTGTTATAGAGATCCTAGTCTTTGCCAATTACTAACACTGTATAAAATTGTCAAATATCAATAATAAACTATCTATAATCAATTTTTCAAGATTTGGGGAACAAGCATGAAGCCTTCTTTTGTAACAGTCATCTTTACAGGAGTGTCTTCTGGGAGACCAAACTCAACCAAAAACATTGCTATTGTGACAGCATCTGGAAGAACATACCTCTTACCCTCAAACTCAACCGAGACAGTCTTCTTGGTAATGGTCTCCATTTGTTATCAATATAATAAATTGTCTACTTTATATCTTTTATTATATATTTGATCATCTGATCACTTGTCCTCATTGTATTTATGTACCAAAACCAGAGTCTTGACAGGCTGCCAGGTTAGCCAAGTGGAACGGCGACCGCCTCGAGATCAAATACAAGGTAGCGGTTGTGCTTCGGCACGCAGGGGTTCGAATCCCTTACCTGGCGCTTTTTTTAATCAATCTACTGTCTTAGCTTCTTTGCTTTTTCATAACATTTTTCAGATTCTTTTTGTTTACCCAATTTCAAAAACACTCCACCCTTGTTATGCCATGCAACTGCAAACTCGGGATTCAATTTTGTTGCTCTATCAAAGCACTCCAATGCTTTTCCAAATTTTTCCAAAATAAAAAAACATACGCCTTTGAAATTCCAAGTAGATGCACGTGTTGGGTCCAATAAAATTGCTTCATCAAAAGACTCCATTGCATCTTCGTATCTTTTTAAGTCAGACAAACATATTCCTTTAAGATTCCAAGCATCCGAAGATTCAGGATTTATTTGTAAAACTTTATCATAGCAATAAAGTGCATCGTCATGTCTTTTCAGATTAGATAAAGCATCGCCCTTTTTGAGCCAGGCATTTGCATAGCGTGGTAATTTTTCTAATGCTTTATCTAAAAATTCAATTGCTTCTTCATACTTTTGTTTTAAAAGTAATTTCTCAGCCTCCCCATAAGAGTAAACCGCATCTTCAGGATAAATGTCTCCAAATTTTTGACTGAGTTTTGATTCTCCAATATCTTGTAACCTCAAGGTCTGATACGCATCAGAGATTTTTACAAATCGTTCTTCATTTCCTTCTGAAGAATCCTTGTC
>JANXYF010000066.1 GCA_025350175.1 Nitrosopumilales archaeon
AAAAGAATAAGATCAAATAAAATTTGGAATAGATTTGGAACAAAGCATTAATAAAAAGACGGACAGTTTAGGACATGCAAGAACTCACCTTAGCAATATCTAGTTTTCCGCTCTTGAACAATCTTCTTCTAGGGTGATACAATGCGAAGCGAGATAAGAACTGCCATAATCACTGTGATAATTGTAGCAGTGGCAATGGGAGGAATTGGATATTATTTTACAACACTAGACAAACAGAAAGAATCTACTGCTCCTATTCAACAGACCGAACAAAATCCTACACCTATCCAACAAGTAAACCAAAAACCTGGTATTACAAAATCCGTACCGCAAGTAGACGAGAGCCAGTTTCCGGTTGCACCAGATCTTGTAGGAATATCAGGATATATCAATACGACACCAGACCAGCTCAAGGCATCTATGAAAGACAAAGTAGTGCTATATGATTTTTGGACATACAGCTGCATCAACTGCATCAGGACGTTTCCTTATCTGAAAGCATGGAATGAAAAATATTCAGACAAGGGATTACTTATCGTTGGAGTTCATTCACCAGAGTTTGAGTTTGAAAAAGACATCAACAATGTAAAGATGGCTGTATCAAAATACGGCCTTACATATCCAGTTGTTCTTGACAACGACCATCAAACATGGGATGCCTTTGGAAACAGATACTGGCCTGCAGAGTATCTTACAGACTCTTTAGGGCACATAAGGCACACTCATTTTGGAGAAGGGTCATACGATGAGACTGAAAAAGTAATCCAGCAGCTTCTTGATGAACGAAATCAAAGGCTTGGACTAAATAGTACCG
The DNA here is from genome assembly GCA_025350175.1 of Nitrosopumilales archaeon. Lineage (GTDB taxonomy): Archaea > Thermoproteota > Nitrososphaeria > Nitrososphaerales > Nitrosopumilaceae > Nitrosotalea. The sequence goes on from JANXYF010000066.1 coordinate 815, forward strand.
TTGATCAGTCTGTTGTAGACATTAAAGAGCACCAGTTTGCAAACCAGCAGACTCCTGAACTTTACTTTGGATACGAGTTTGCATCGGGAAGAGACTTTCTTGGAAATTCCGAAGGATTTCAATCCAACCAGGTTGTGACATATTCTCTTCCATTGGGATTACAACAGGATCATTTCTATCTTGATGGCCAGTGGCAGAATCTTCCTGACAGCATGAAGCTTGTTTCGCAAAGTGGTAAGATAGTATTGCAATATTACGCAAAAGATGTGCACATTGTTGCAGCAAACAAGGCAGATTTGCAGATCTTGCTTGATGGCAAACCCATAACATCAAGCGATGCTGGGGCAGATGTGCAAAACAGTGTTGCTCACATACAAGAAAACAGATTGTATAATCTTGTGTCAAGCAATTCTGCAGGACAACATACTTTAACAATCGTAGCACAACCAGGCTTTGAGATCTTTACTTTTACTTTTGGTTAGCTTGCTTCTTTTGAACAATACAAAAAACAAACGGCTTGATTCAAGATTATGGTAGAATTAGTATGGGACTAAATTCATTCTTGAATCAAACCTGTCGTGAATTTGCATTATAAGAATAAAGGTCTTGTTCCAAATTAGTTCCAAAACTTTCACTAGGGCTTGAAGATCACCACTACAGAAGGATTCAGACTTATTGTAAACTGGACGGAATCTATCTTGAAAAGATTTTGATGCCTTGTAATCAGTGAGACAAAGCTGTTAAGCAGATGAATGAATATCTCTGTAAGCTTTGATGCGGTGCGAAACCTGCGAATGAGAAGACCTGTTGTGGATATGGCAATGTAGCCAACAGACAACGCTTTGTCTCTTGCTTCAAGTAATGCTGTCTGTATCTCTTTTGAATAATCTTCAAGTGCTAGATTTTCTTTTTGAGAACTTTTCAGAAGGCCTGAAACGTTATTTTCTATTTCATCGAATTTTTTAATGTAACCTTCTATCAGTTTTTTGATCTCATCAAGATCCTCATGAGAAATATCATCAGACATTGTGGTGCCTGTTCATGTAACTTGATTTTTTGCTTGGCGGAGTCCATCTCTTGAGAAGAAGCGAGCTGCTTGTGACCGATACCGAGCTTGCAGCCATTGCAAGTCCTGCAAGTGCCGGATAAAGAAGCCCAAAGCCTGCCACTGGAATTAAAATGGCATTGTACACAAACGCATAGAAAAGGTTCTGCTTTATCTTGCTCACAGTCTTTTTGCTAATTTCTATTGCTGAAACTACATCGTTTAGGTCGTCACGGATTAGTACTACATTGCCTGCCTCTATTGCAATGTCAGTTCCACTGCCTATTGCAATACCAACATCAGACTGAGTAAGTGCTGCCGCATCGTTTATTCCATCTCCAATCATTGCGACCTTTCCTTGCTTTTGCAGGTTCTTTATCGCATCAACCTTTTGTGATGGAACAACATTTGCAATTACCTTGTCTATTGCAAGCTCTCTTGCGATTGTCTTTGCAGTCCTATCATTGTCACCAGTAAGCATTACTATCTCAATGCCCATCTTCTTTAGTGACTGCAATGCTGCTTTTGCGCTCTTTTTGGGAGTATCAAGAAGTGCGATTATTCCTACTAGTTCTTTGTCAATTGCAACAAACACAACTGTCTTTCCTTCCTCCTGTAGTTTTGATATAGAATCTCCTGCGGATTTTGTGTCGATATTATTTTCTTGCATGAATGCCAAGTTTCCAACAAGAATGTTATTTTCATTGTAAACTACTTTGGTTCCTTTCCCTGGAACTGCAAAAAATTCTGTTGGCTCGTTGATTTGCAATCCAAGCTCTTTTGTTTTTTGTATTATTGACTTTGCAAGTGGATGCTCTGAGTTTTTTTCAGCTATTGCTGCTAATTCAAGCATCTTGTTGTCGTTAGAGATATTTGATC
>JANXYF010000091.1 GCA_025350175.1 Nitrosopumilales archaeon
TGGTACATACAAATATGAAGTACACTATGCTGGTACTACAACCACAGGTTCCTTTAATGTGATTAAAAATATTCATGAGCTACCAAATATTAAATTAGATATCTTACCAAGTAAATTAAATTATAGACCAGGAGAAATTGCCAACTTCAAAATACATGCATCTAAAATTATTACAAATTCAATTAGCACATGGGTTACAAGTCCTAATGGAAAAACTAGTCCAGAGATATCATTGCCATTAGATACAACTGAAATTATCATACCTCACAAGATTGCTAAAAATGACAGTAATGGACAGTGGAATTTATATGTGAATTATGATGGAATTGTAATATCTACCTCATTTTATGTAGGTGGTCCTCCTGTTGAAGACAGTGAGGTACTAGATGCAGTTCAATATAGTGTTCCCACTTTTGTTTCAGTAATTAATTCAACAACATTCAAGTCTCCAACGGGTATTACTGTTGATTCAGATAATAATACATACGTAATAGATTCCGGAAATTCTAAAGTAAAGAAGTTTAATGAGAACGGAAAACTAGTAGGTTTTTGGGGTAATGTAGGCTCGTCAATTGGACAATTCAAAAATCCTTCAGGCATATTTGTTAATCAAAAATATGTGTATGTTGTAGATACTGGAAATACAAGAATTAGCATCTTCAACAAAACTGGAAGTTTTGTCTATTCTTGGGGAATGCATGGTGATAATCACGGAATGTTTTACATGCCAGTCTCAATAAATGCAAATCATAAAGATGAAATTTTTGTAGGAGACGCAGAAAAAAGTTACATTCAGATATTTGATATCAAGGGTGTTTATAGAGAACAAATAGACTCGTCACTTTTAGAAGGAGAAAGCTTCTCAGGCATTAGGGCATTAGCGTTTAACTCGCAAGATAACCTGTTTGCTGTTACTTCGGATAACAATATACTAAAATATTCCAAGATTGGAAAATTTCTAAACTTTTATGGCTCTAGTGGAACAGAAGATGGTAGGTTTAACAATCCATCAGCAATAGCCATTGATTCTAAAAATTACATCTATGTGGCAGATACTGATAATCATAGAATCCAAAAATTTGATCTTCATGGAAATTTCCTTTTGAGTTGGGGTACAGAAGGAAATGGACCGGGTCAGTTTGAACAACCAGTAGGTCTCGCAATTGATGCTGCCGATAACATCTATGTTGTAGATAAGCAAAATAACAACATTCAGAAATTTTCACTTTATGGAAAAATGGACAAGAAGGTTTTGCCACAATGGGTAAGAAATACAGCTATTTGGTGGTCAGAAGGGGCTTTAGATAAGAAAGATTTTGCTCAAGCAATTAAATATGTAGAAAATCAGGGCTTGATCAAAACACCATCAATAAATCAAAACAATAATGTACAAATTCCAAATTGGTTAAAAGGAAATGTAGAGAAATGGTCTTCAGGTCAGATTGATGATAATACATTCTGGGCATCCATTCAACATCTCATATCAATTGGAATTATGAAAGTTTAGGATGTAATTGCGGTTACCTTTCTTGAGAATAATCCTACTATGAAAATTATGACTCCAAGAATTCCAATAAGACTTCCTACAAATTCCACTGTATCTTTTAGGTTGGCTTGAATAGGCGCTACAAGGAAAGCAAGAATTACACCAACTACGATCATTGGAATTCCTATGCCTGCAGAAATTTGCTTTGAAGCCATCTGCCTTGATTCTAGTAAAAATCTATATGAATTTTATGTAAGCATTACTTCATTCCAAGATTGAGGATTCTCATCAGTTTTTCATTTCTATTTTTGGTGCGCTTTAAATGACTTTATCACTTTCAAAGCCTCATCGACTTTACCCTCTGCAGCAAGCTTCTTCAGATTTGTAACCACATCTCTTTGATTTTCATTAGATGTCAAGTTGGAGCTAGTTTTAGTCATGGTTGAAATTTTGGGAGATTGTGGAAGAGAATTTTGAGTGGACATACTTGCTGTTTTGTCAAGTTTTTCAATCTGTTTTTCTGTAAAGTCCTTTGCGCGATTAGCATTATTTTGATTTGCAACTTCTGTAATAGCATGATGAGCATCAGTCACAATGCTGTTTGCTTCCGCAATTGATTTTGATGCCTCTTCAATATTACCATTATCAAGATCTTGTTTTGCTTTCTGAATTAATTGATCAAATTGTGTAAAATCAAAACTTGCATGATTTGTTATCGCTATTGTCTTTAGTGTCTCACCAATCTTTGCTATTCTTGTAATTTCACTTTGTAATTGTAATGCCTGTATTTGTTGTTGATTATTTACTTGAATTGTACTAAGAGAATTTATCTTATTATTAGTAGCTTTGAAAAAGTTCATGGCAGAAAGGAAATGTTGTCTTGCAGATACAATATCGTTCTTATTTATTGCATTAGATAATGCGTCAGTTTCATCAGAGCCTTGTTTGAAGAGACGTGTAATTTCATCAGGGACGTTATTAATTTGTGAAATATTCATCTTTAGATTGTCTCTTGCCTGTGTAGCAATTTTCAGTAGTACGTCAAGTTGAGGATCTGCATAGGATTGAATTGGGCCGTTAATGACCAATGTTCCAACTAAAGCCAAGAGAATAATTGCTAAAACTTTCATTTTTCATTCTCCTCAGTTTTTCGAAGTTTAATGAGATTTTGTTGATCAACTTTTTCTATTTCAACAATATCTTCTCTTTCAAGTCGTTTAACAGCACGCCACATTGTCGTACGTGGCATCAAGAATTTCTTTCGTAATTCACTTTCATATACTTGACCTCCCTTTTCAGAGATAAACGCTACAATATCCTTGTCATCTTGACGTAATTCTGGTTTAAGTTTGTAAATTGTTTCCTTGTCTGGTGTAACATAGTTGTTATTTGTTACAACACTTGAAGTTATCACATTACTAGATCTTTTTCTTTTTATAATAATAAATCCGGCTGCACTCGCTGCAACAATTCCTCCTACAATTAAAACAGAAATTGGTAAATTATTAGATGATGTATTTTTTACAGAATCAGCGGTTTGTTGTTCCTGAAGTGCAAGATTCTTGGCATCCCCTGCAAGAGATTCAGCATCAGAGTACTTGCCTTGATTAAAGTCTGATTGGGCTTCCTTAAGCTTTGCAAGAGCCATTGGAGTTTGTACACCTGTAGATGTTATGGTATTAATAAAATCTTGAGCTTTTTGTATTGCTAATGTAGCTGTCTGACTGGTTCCCAAGACACCAATGATGTAGTTGATCTCAGATGAACCGCTTGGTAATGAAATAAGGGATTGATCATCAACTATCTGCATGTTTAATGGAGATACGCTCATTCCAACAATTACTGAATTTTTTGGCAAAAGTATGGAATAATCAAGGGTAGAATTTACATGAAAGGTCCATGTTTTTCCATTCTTTGAGATCAAATCAGGAGTATCATAATCCGCTTTAATGGTAGAAGATCCTAAGGTTTCAACTGTTACAGTACTTTCATTTATTTTACTTGAAAGTAATGTTCCATTTTCATCTTGTACAACAAGATTTTCAATACTATTACCATAGAGATTTAGAGTAGAATCAGGAGATTGCGAGTCTACATCAGTTTGATAAAAAATATGAGTAGTTCCATCTGCATAGATTGTAAATTCAAGAACTTTGGTACTGCCTACAGCATACTGGACAAATGAAGAGAGAACAAGTAAAACAAAACATGCTGCTATAACTGGGGCTCTAACCATTGTTTTGAGAATATGATTGAACCTTACAAAAAGCATTCCTTCCGGTAATACTTCTTGTACCTCAATCATTTGATGCTCTGGAGGCATTGTTTAATACCTAAGGTTTAGTCCCTGGGTCACGCCTTGGAATCTTTGAAATTCTTGGAAGAATTTTATTCCCTTCTCTGTAACTTTAAACAGTCTATTTCTTTCGGCTTTCATTGACTCTACCAATCCTGCATCTATCAATTTCTGGCATTTCTCAAGAACTGCGTAATGGGATAGATTTGCTCTTCTAGAGATGGCTGAGACAATTACTCCTTGTGTTCCTCCATCCATAGTTACACCAAGAATATCGGCTATGATGCCCATTTCTGACCTGTATTGTTGTTTTGACATGGACATACTATAGTATCGATGTTTTATCAGGGACAGCATGAAATTCCATAGCGGAACACATAGCGGAACGGCTGTTTTAGACTGCGAAACGGTCAATTTTTCAATTATTGAGAAGCGGGGGAAGATAATCAAGTAGCAATTTTATGCGATAAAAAAAAGTAATTTGTTCAGAAGGAGGTACAACGGTGAGCTATAAACGATGGCGGATGGCTTTTGCTACTGCAGATGTATTAGGTGAAGGTATATTCAGCCAGTAACAGAGTAAATCTAGTTATCTGGAAAAATGTATTTTCCTTAATTTTTTATAATTTTATAGTTTTCTTTTTGATTGATTCTACAATCTCCAGTTTTCGTTTTATATTCATATTTGGCTCCATTGTGACATAGACAGTCTTACGTTTAGGATAGATAACAATCTGAGTAATCTTTTGACGTTCAATATGTACATAATTTACGGGTCCAAGACTCTTGTCAAATTGTTGTCTAATTTTCCTCCTCATGGCAACCTGTTTACAAAAGTGCTCTTCTTCCTTTTGTGACTTGAGCGAAGTCTTG
>JANXYF010000103.1 GCA_025350175.1 Nitrosopumilales archaeon
ATAGGTAGAAATTGCCTTTAGTTTAGTTCCCGCATTAATCACATCTGCATCTATAGAATCATACGGGTAACAGATCAGGCCATCTTTATCCTTGATTTTTGATATCAGTAACTTTTTTGGCATAGGAATCATTCCGGTGTATATTTCTACATCGTATTTCTTTTTGAGTTCCTTTACAGCAAAATCATGGATTCTTCGTGTGAGTAATATTTTCAACTATTTTCAATGAGTACATGACAATTTTAAGCGTATCATGATGAAAAATTAGCTGATCCTGAATAAAAATCGACAAAAAGAATTCATTTTATGCCTTTACAACAACTCATTTATAATTAATCAAAGTAATGATATGCAATTGAAACACAAAGATGAGTTTGCTATTTGTGTGCAATGTAGAAATCCTTTAGAAAAATGTGTATGTGTTTGCCCATTTTGTGGTGAACGTGATAAATGTGAATGTGCCTTGTTTGATGCAGCAACTGGCGGCTAACTACCAGTCTTTTCAAAAAAATCATAGTATTGTTAATATTTGATGAAAATCTAGACGCATCATGTCATCTATTGATCTAACTTGGGTTATTGGTGGTCCTCAAGGAGGCGGTGTTGAAACTGCCGCAAATATTTTTGCTGGTGCATGTGCAGGTTGTGGCCTAAAGGTATTTGGCAAAAGAGAATTTTATTCAAATATTAAAGGTGAACACAGTTACTTTGGAGTAAGAGTTTCTGACAAAATTGTAAGATCAAATGTTAGTGGAATTACAATGCTAGTGGGCTTTGATGCTGAAACCATATTTCGACATGCAGATGCAGTATTTGATGACGGTGCTATAGTGTATGAATCGGATTTATGTGCAATAAAAACAGATGAAGTTCATACACTTGATGCGCAATTCAAGAAACGTCTTGAGATATACCTTTCATCCAAAAATAAACCGTTTACAATACAAGGAGCACTTGACGCAGCCAAGGAGAGGGGGGTCACACTTTACCCTGTCTCATTTAAAGAAATTCTGGGTAATTTATCAGATGAGACCAACAATCCAAAATTACGTGGAATGTTTCGTATGCAAAATGTACTTGCTGTCTCTATATCTATTGGGTTGCTAGGACTTCCTCCTGAAACACTGTTAAAGTCCGTTGGTTATGTATTTTCAAGAAAGGCAGAGGTTGCGGAGATGAATAAAACTGCAGCAAATTATGCTTATAATTTTTCTACAGTAAAATATTCTAAATTCAAGTATCAATTATCTCCAATTCCAAAAGAAGACCATATCATGCTAGCTCAAGGATTTCAATCTACCAGTCTTGGAAAGATAGCATGTGGTTGCAGGTTTCAATCATACTATCCAATTACTCCAGCATCAGATGAAAGTGTATTTTTAGAATCAAATGAAATTATTGAGGTTGAAAACAATAGACCTGGATCTACTCTAGTTGTACAAACAGAAGATGAGATATCTGCAATTGGCATGGTAATTGGTGCATCATTGACAGGAGCAAGATCTTCAACTAGTACCTCTGGTCCAGGATTTTCACTTATGGCGGAAGCTCTTGGTTGGGCTGGCATAAATGAAGTTCCACTTGTATTAACTTTGTATCAAAGAAGTGGTCCCTCAACAGGTCTTCCTACACGACATGGACAAGATGATTTACAATTTGCAATTCATGCTGGGCATGGTGACTTTCCAAGAATTGTATATGCTTCAGGTGATACGGAGGAGGGATTTTATGATACTGCAAAATGTTTCAACTTTGCTGACATTTATCAAATTCCTGTTATACATATGATGGACAAATTTATTGCAAGTACAGTTTCCACAGTAAAAAGATTTGATCCAACTAAAATAACAATAGAACGCGGAAAACTTCTTGAAAAAATTGACGAGCCAGATTATAAAAGATTCCGACCATCTCCTGATGGTATATCTCCAAGATCAAGACTTGGACTTGAAAATGGAATATTTTGGAATACTGGAGATGAGAGTGATGAATCAGGTCACATATCCGAAGACCCAGAAAATCGTATCTATAAAATGGACAAGCGTGAGCATAAAATGGAACTTGCACTAGAACAAATTCCTAAAGAAGATCAGGCCATAAACTATGGAGTATCAGATTATTGCATTCTTAGCTGGGGTTCAACAAAAGGACCTATTCTAGATGCTATTGAAATGCTCAATAAAGCAGGATATAAGGTTGGATTTATTCAAATCAAGATGCTTCATCCATTTCCAACAAAATATGTCCAGTCCTTGCTTACGGGAGTTAAAAAAATAATTGATATTGAAGCAAATCAATATGGCCAAATGGGCTCATTACTTAATGAATATCTGGACAGAAAAGTTGACTATTACATATTAAAATACACAGGAAGACCAATGACATGTGATGAACTCTTTAACTCTATCAAGAAAATTATCGACAACAAAGCTGAGAAAAAACAGGTGCTAAAATATGGTGTCTAATGTAGCTGATTACAAAACCGAAGTACACAATGACTGGTGTCCAGGATGTGGAGACTTTGGAATAGTTAGTGCAATTCAAATGGCTATGGCAGAGATGGAAATTCCAAGGCATAAAGCTGCAATATTTTCTGGAGTTGGGTGTTCTGGAAAAACATCTCATTATCTTAATGTATATGGTATTCATACTCTACATGGAAGAGTACTTCCATTTTCACAGGGTGCAAAACTTGCAAATCCTGAGATGACTGTTGTTGCAGTAGGTGGAGACGGTGATGGATTGGGAATTGGAGCGGGACATTTTGTTGCAGCTGGTAGAAGAAACGTGGATATGACTTATCTTATTTTTAATAATGGAGTGTACGGCCTTACTAAAGGACAAGCATCTCCTACACTAAAACTGGGATTGAAAACCAAATCTCTTCCAGAACCCAATGTCAATCAATCCGTAAATCCTATAGCATTAGCTATTGCAAGTGGATTTACATTTGTTGCAAGAGGTTATGCGTATGATGTTAGACAGCTCAAGGATTTGATTATTGCAGGAATAAAACACAGAGGTCTTTCATTTCTTGATGTTTTACAACCATGTCCTACTTACAATGATATCAATACAAGAGACTGGTTCTCAGGAATGGATAACATTGATGAAATGACAAATAAGCCAAGGCCTAGAATTTACAAGCTTGAGGATGTGGGATATGATCCCGTTGTACACATAGACTCACCAGCAGAAGAAAATGAGAAACTAACTCAGGCATTGATAAAATCAAACGAATGGGACTCAAAGATCCCGACAGGAATTTTTTACCAAAATGATATAGCTCAATCATATGATCAAAGAATGTTAGAACGTATTCCAAACTATCTTGAAAACCCCCCTGCATATCAAATAATTTCTGAAGGTAGCAAGTCAATATCTGATATATCTAAAATGCTTGACAAGCTAGAAATCTAACAAACTTTTACAACCCTTTGAAAACCTTGGTAGTCGCCTCCAATAATGAAATAAGTTATTAGCATCTTCGTAAAAAGAGTAATTCTACTTTGAATCTGGAAGAAGTAAACAAGATATTTCGCAAATCTATAATTGATGGATATTTCGAGCCAAACTTGGTAAAACTTGATTTTAAAAAATCAAACGTAAAACATCCTACAATTAGAGATGACGGACTGATGCAAACTAATTTGTTGCATCTCTTCTTTGATATTGATACTGGTTCTGATTATCCTGATGGTGATGAATGGTTTATGGCAGAATTTCTTTTTCCATATAGTATTAAAATTCCTGATAAACTCAAAGGTCCTGATTATTTTAGTACTATATCAATAGGAGAGGGGAAAAATTTTTGGAGACATAGAGAACTTATCCGATACAAGTATGGAAAATCAAAGAAACTAGAAGAATCGCTTGATTTTATTGAAAAAAAATATCGTGAATTACATTCTATGTTGGAGCCTCTTGAAAAAGAGATCAAATAATCTTCCATTCATTTTCTGAAAATTGGTACATTTGTTCTCCTGATTCACCTGCCTTAACAATCCATTTTCCTGTGATGTAATCAAATTGGTATGAGATCTCGGTTATTTCTTTGGGTAGTTTTTTAGGATCCAGATGATATGACAGCAATTCTAGAACAAAATCAATCTTATCAACAGCGGTATCAAAAGAATGTCTATCATCAAGATCTATTGTAAAGATAATATCTGGTTTTCCTATGAATTTTATGTATACACATAAACTATTCCTTCCTCCTCTTCTCCTTTTCATTTCTTTTATGATACCCTTGATTTTATCCCATCGTGGTATTCCAAACCATTTGAAAAAAGTTTCATTAAATTCTAATGGAAATGTAATATCCATCATTGTTGTAAAATTTTCATCTTGATTAGCGTTAGGATCTTCACTTACAATGAATATGTTATGTAATAGGGTATAGAAAACCTCA
>JANXYF010000126.1 GCA_025350175.1 Nitrosopumilales archaeon
TAGTTTGCTGTAATTCACCGATATGACTCATAATAATTTAACACTAGTACTAATTTTCATCGTTATTTTAATAATCCTAACAAATCACAATTTGTTTATCATACAGAAATTATGATGAATTATGACTAAATTTCATAGTTAAGATCACGAGTTTTATGTCTCATTTTCATTACTTTGAAAAATTAGTACTCGTACTTTTTTTATGAGCATGCAACAAATGTACCTCAAGACCTTCATTAGAGTAAAAAACTGTGCTACATTCCTTACAGGTAGGCATAATGACAATTGGAATGATTTTGATTTAATAGATTTGGTTGAAATGAAATTAGCTTGAGATCAAAAAAAGAAAGTTTCTCAATTCGTTCATACTATTTTAAATTCTTCATACTTTCATAGAACATATCATTCACTTGTATGACTATGTAGTTTCATAAAATATGAAAACAACAATTAGATTTTGAACGATTTAATTCTAGAAAATACAACTACTGAAGAAATAGAAATTATCATCACAAGCATAGCAACAGGGAACTCAGGTACTGTTTGGGTAGTAGTTGGATTTCCAATATTACTTGGTAACGCAATTGCAGAGTCAGGTCCACTAGAAGTATCATTCTGAGGCATGTCGTTTGTACTATTACCAATAACAGGAGAAACATCACCGGGGTTTGAAGGATTAGTCGAGTTATCGCCTGTGCTTGGATCTGGACCGCTTGAACCACGTCCAGTTCCCAGTCCACCTGGACTTCCTGAGCCGCCAAGACCCCCAGAACTATCTGTGTTTCCCTGGTCACCAGAACTGATAGAATTTCCCGGTCCACCATTATTTCCAGGATCGCCTGGACCAGGGGTTTGACCATAAGCAGACTTGAAAATAGAAGTCATCTCAAATTTAGTATCAAAAGGATAACTAGTAAATGGAATATACGCAACAAAAAGCGCACATAAAGTAAGTAGCATGATTTCTCTTTTTACCAAAGGTCCTACTTCAAAAATGTGCCAGATTAAACTACTTAACCATTACTCATGATAGCTACTGATCATTAAACAGTTACAAAGCTCCGCAATCCATTATATGTATAACATGAAACACTGTTCAAGAACAAACATGACCAAAACCAACCCATATGAAATCAAATCTGACTTTACAAAAAAGATGGCAGCAATTACAGTAGTATCTGTATTGTTTGTATCAGTTTTTGGAGGCAATTTGATGACATTGCAGGCAATGGCAGACAGTGGAAACAGTACAAATCCAAGTTCCAATTCTGTACCAACTAATGAAAAGCAAGCTGCAAGACAGACATTGCGTCAAACACTGCAACAAGATCAAGCGACATACAAGCAGGCAGTGCAGACAGCAGACCTTGCATACAAGCAAGTAGTGCAGACAGCAAATCTTGCCCACTCACAAGCAGTTCAAGATGCAAATACTGCATACAATCAAGCAGTTCAAGATGCACGAACTGCATATAATACTGCAATCAAGGGAGTACATGGAAATGCAGCAATAATTGGTCCAGCCATGGCAACAAGAGACCAAGCAATTGGAACTGGAGATGCTACAAAAACAAATGCAGTAGTATCTGCGAATGTTGCACGTGACAAGACAATCTATGATGCATGGGCAACCCATGAGACTACAGTCTATACAGCTCTTGCAACACGTGATAGTACCGATGGAACTGCACAGAGTACATTTTATACCTCTATTGGAAATGCTACACTTGCAACTAGAGCCCAGACAATAGGTCAGGCACATGCTACAGAAGATAATGCTATTTTGCAAGCTAGAGAAACAAGAATCACAACAGTGGAAACTGCAGATGTAACAAAAGACCAAGCAATTGGAACTGCACAGACTGCATACACTAGTGCAGAAACCACCGCACGTGTGACACTTGATAATGCATACACCTCTGAAGGTAAAACTTGGAATACCGGACTACAATCATACTGGAATACAGTAGCTCCACTGGAACAAACAAGAGACAGTGCTATTGCTACAGCCAATGCAAACCATGAAACTGCAGTAGGAAATGCTGATGCCACAAGAGATCAAGCAATTGATCAGGCTCATGCCACAATGTATGGTACCATTTCATCAGCCTATCCATAAAACTGCCCAATCTTTCTTTTCTTTTTTATTTTAATCCTGTAAGACTCATGGACTAATTTGAGTAGGGAATTCAACGCTTCTCTGGTGTAATCGCTTTCCTAGATAAAATGCACCTGTAATAATTCCCATCTCAACAGGAGCAACACACCACAAGCAGATTAACAGAATTTTTTTCTTTCTAGGCGATAATCCCATAACCTGTCTGTACCATTGTGATACATACTTCATTTCTTAAACCTCTGTTAGTCACACATTCTCTTAAGGTTATCCGATAGTTTTCCTAGAAAATTTGTATGGTTCAGAAATAACTTGTGGATAGTTTGAGCAAGTAACGCATCTGATAATATGGTATTAGATTTTTAAACGATTAAAGACAAATTATAGACAAGTTGAAAAATTTCTTCGTTATTACAATTTTAATAGTTGGAGCAACGAGTATACTTTTCCAACCCATAGCATTTGGACAAGACTATCTGATACATCATACCGGCTATTTTGGACCCACTTTGTTCCAAAAATACAAAATCAGTTTAAAAATTTAATTTGACTAAAATTTGCATTATCTTCAATATTTTCTACAATCTTTACAAGTACGTCGATGTCAAATGGTTTGTAGACTACGGCGGTTGCTTTGAGTTTCTCTAGTCGGGTTGCAGTATCCTGCGAAAGATCTGTAGTAACCATTATCACAATAGAGTCTGGACTTATTTCCCTAATACGCTCAAGTGCATATAGCCCATCAGTACCAGGCATAACAACGTCTAAAAATGTAATATCGGGTTTTAGCTTCTGGAATAATTCCACAGCGTCCCTACCGTTACGACCTGTACCAATCACCTTGAAATCTTTCATTTGCAAGAGTTCAACAAAAAGTGATAGGACGTCTTGATTATCGTCTATTGCAATAGCAGTTTTTAGGAGTCGTTTACTTCCCATTAATGGGAATAGTAGAGTTCCCTATTTAAGATATTTTATGTTCAATTTACCAATTATAGGAGAATAAATTACAATTATTTAAAAAAACATAAAAAAAACTCGCTAATTGGAAAAACATAATACATATTCACCAAAAATGATATATTCGGCAAGATTAATCATTAATTTTAAGACATGAAGACAATCACGGTAAAAAATAACATCGACCCGAATACAGCAATAGATGAATCAAGTGGCCTTACCTTGAAGGATAATTCTAAACTCTTAGTACAACTAACCGAGATATTATCAGTTTTATCAAAAAATGATGCTTTGACAATCTTCCTCATAGCAGAAGAAGGAATAAGATCAGAATTGGATACACCAACAAAAATTGGTCTTACAAAAAAACAATACTACACCAGACTAAAACAGTTAGTGGACTTGGGATTAGTGGAAAAACATAATGAATCATACACCCAAACGGCGTTTGGAAGAGTTGTATATCAAAAATACATTTTAGGACTTGCAAACAATATTAAAAATTCAAAATACTTGCAAATGGTTGATGCATTAAAAGCCAATCCAAAGTTTAACGAGAAAGACATCATGGAACTTATTTCAAAAGTTGAACCACAAATCAATATAGACTTACAAGAATATACCAAGAAAAATTCCATAATCACATCATCATATGAGGACATGGTTAGAAAAATTTTAGAGATAATAGAATTTTCTCAAAAGGAAATACTTCTAGTTACTAGATTCCAAAATGAACTTATCATAAATTCAATTTTGAAAAAGGCAAGTTCAGGAGTAACTGTTAAAATTCTTGCTGACACTGGCATGGTAAAAGAATATTTTGAGAAAGAATCTGGAATAACATCAGATAAAAATAAGACAGAACGTGTCAAAGTGGTTTCAAATCCATTTTATCCTTCAAAAGCAGATAGAAGATACACCCAAGTTCCTTTCTGCCTCCTAGTAGTTGACAACAAACATGTAGGATTAGAAATAGTAGATACAACTGAATCAAAAAAATTCAAAATGGCAATGTTTACAGAAGACCGGGCTCTTTCATCACATATGATTTCTCTCTTCAACAATTTGTGGCAAAAATCAGACGCAACCCCTCCTAAAATAGTCACAAAAACTATCTAAAAGTGTGATTTACCATATAGAGAAGTTATTCACCATCATCCCTATGAGCATTGATATTTGAATTGCAAAAATTCCAAATCTTACAGACGTTCGGGTTTGACTGAGTTTTTTCTTATTCTCATATTGTGACAATAGATTTTTTATTCTAAAAGCAAGAAATATGCAGATCATCAATCCCAACACCAGTCCTATTACATGTAATCCAAAAAAAGAATAATTTACAACAAGTATTAACGCCATTAATGAAACAGCCCCAAAAATTACTCCAAATGTTTTTTTTACACCCAAAACAATAGGGATTGTTCGCCTTCCACCTTTTTTATCACCACTTATGTCACCGATATCACCAAGAGGTCC
>JANXYF010000129.1 GCA_025350175.1 Nitrosopumilales archaeon
AAAAAAAGTTAATGCAAATCAGATGTAATATTCTGGTTGAATATGGGCCGGTCGTCTAGCCTAGTAGGATACGCCCTTGGCATGGGTGAGATCGTGGGTTCAAATCCCACCCGGTCCACTTTTTTAAGTTACAGTAATTGAATGAGTTAACATGGGTGCAAGTGGATTAATGTCACGCAAATTATCCCAAACAAATATCTCGATTTTATAATTTCCTCTTGTATGTGGAGTCCACGAAAGTGCTGCAGCAAGAGTCTGATTTTTTACAATGGAACCAGTGGCATAATTTAGATCAGCAATTGCCCCATCTGAATTAATTACTTGTACTATGTATGCCCAATTGATGGTTTTATTACCCAAATTTTTCAAAGAAGTTTGTAAGTTAAGTTGTTGATCAACAACAGGAGATTTGATATCCTCACCAAGAGAATTTACTACTTTGAAATCTAATGTTGAAACTTCCTGATATCCATACGCTGAACCAATCCCAATTATTGCTATTCCAAAAACTATGAACAGTAAAAACTTCAATGCCTCGAATTTTTCATTCTTAGATTTAAATTATCCCAAATGATGCTCAATGTATGTCCGAATCTAGAGACATAATCTACATAGGAAAGAAGCCTCTGATGGCGTATGTTACTTCTGCGCTCATACAGTTGGCAAATCAACCAAAAATATCAATCAAGGCAAGAGGAATGAGTATCGGCGCTGCAGTCGACGTAGCTCAAATCATAGCACGAAAGACAGAAAATGCAGGCTTTGCCGTGGGAAACATCACAATAGGTTCAGAACCAATGCAATCACAAGATGGACGTACTAGAAATGTTTCTACTATAGAAATAGAAGTAAAGAGAACAAACTCTTAGATAGGACCTTGAAAATCACTTTTCTTTTTTGTTAATTATTTTATCGAATATTTATTTTCCATTTTCTTGAATTTTGTGAGATCTACAATATCGTTAAACTCATCAAAATTAACAAGAGATTCTTTAAACTTCAATGTAGTTCCAGATTTTTTCAATTCCTTTAGAATCTTTAATGTTGCAAATGTGTTTGCATAAAGTACTGATAATGGATATAAAATTAGATTAAATCCCATTTTGTGTAGTTCACCGGATGAAAGAATGGGCGTAGCTCCACCCTCTATCATATTGGCAACCAGAGGAGCTTTGATTGATTTTCCTATTTTCTTCATCTCATCAATTGATTTTGGAGCTTCAACAAAAATTGCATCTGCTCCAATTTCTTTATAAAGTAAACCTCTTTCTATTGCCGCATCAATACCTTCAGTAGCCCGGGCATCTGTCCTTGCCACAATTATGAAATCCTTACTTTTCCTAGCATCAACAGCAGCACGAAGTTTTTCAACATATTCTTCTTTTGGAATTACTTCTTTACCAGACATATGTCCGCATCTCTTCGGCCATTTCTGATCTTCAAGAAATATTCCTGATGCTCCAACTGCCTCCAATTCATTTACAAGTTTCCACACACTCAATGGATTTCCATAACCCGTGTCAGCATCTACTATGACTGGAACAGAGACTGATTTGCATATTCTTGTTGCATTTTCAATTGTCTCTTTAGATCCGATGAAACCATAATCTGGCATGCCAAGAAGTGCTGCAGATGTTCCATATCCTGTCTGAAACATTGCTTCAAAACCTACTTTCTGAGCAATTCTTGCAGTTATTGCATCGTATACTCCTGGAAAAACAAGAGGTTTTGATTTATCTAATAATAATTTTCTAATATTTTTCAACTGTGGCTATAATGTTCTACAATTATTTATTACTTGGTTGACCTTTGATTATTTTTCAAATCTCTAGGTAAAACGGAGAACTATGTACCAAGAAGGTGTAGAGCCTTCACAAGACATATTTATGAAGCCTGAAAAGTAGAAGTCGAATAATGGTTAACAGCATAGAACTTGATCTCTTGATAGTAGGTTCTGGTCTTGCTGGTCTTAGGGCCGCAATTCAAGCAGCAAAAGTAAGTTCAAAGTTAAAGATAGGAGTTATTTCAAAGCTTCAAGTTATGCGTTCACACTCGGTATCTGCCGAAGGTGGAACAGCAGCGGTTCTATATCCTGAAGACGGAGATTCTCTTGAATCTCATGTTTATGATACTGTCAAGGGAAGTGACTTTCTTGGGGATCAGGATGTCATTGAAAGACTTGTACAAGAAATGCCATCTGAAATATACCAGCTTGAACATTGGGGAATGCCTTGGTCAAGAAGAGAGGATGGACGAATTGGTCAGAGACCATTTGGAGGTTACAGCTTTAGCCGAGCAACATATGCACAAGATAAAGTTGGTTTCTATGAAATGCAGACACTTTATGATACTTGTCAGAAATTTGACAACATAGAATTTTACAACGAATGGTTTGTTACATCTGTAATCCATGACGGTCAAAGTTTCTGCGGTATTACAGCTATCGAACTTTCAAGTGGTAATTTTTACACATTCAAGGCAAAGGCACTAATTATTGCAACTGGTGGTGCAGGACGAGTTTACAGTTTCTCAACTTATTCATTATCTTCAACTCCTGATGGTTTGGACATGGCATATCGTGCAGGAATGGCATTGAAAGACATGGAATTTGTTCAATTTCATCCAACTGGAATATTACCATCTGGAATTCTAATTACAGAAGCTGCTAGAGGTGAAGGAGGTTATCTGATAAACAGGGATGGAGAGAGATTTATGAAAAAATATGCACCAAATAAACTTGAACTTGCTTCAAGAGATGTTGTTTCGCGTGCAATGATGACAGAAATTAACGAAGGTAGAGGATTCAAAAATGAAACTGGCGTGGAATGTCTAAAATTAGATTTGACGCATCTTGGTAAAGAAGTGATTATTGGAAAACTTCCTGCCATTCGAGAAATATCATTGAAATTTAATGGTGTAGATCCAGTAACTGAACCAATTGATGTTCGACCAGTGTGTCACTATATGATGGGAGGAATTCATACAAACATAGATGGTGCAACAGAAATTCAAGGAATATGGGCAGCTGGTGAAGCTGCATGTAACAGTGTTCATGGCGCAAATAGATTAGGTGCAAACTCTACATCTGAGTGTCTTGTTTGGGGAAAAATAACAGGTGAGCAGGCTGCAAAATATATTCTTGAAGGTAAATCACAACCACCATTTCCAATGCATCTGATTGCAACTGAAGAAAAGAGAATCTATGATGGAATTTTTAGAGGAAGTGGAAGTGTAAATCCGTATGAAGTACGTCAAGAGTTGACTGATATTATGAATTCAAAAGCTTATGTCTATAGGACTGAAAACGACCTAGTTGAAGGATTAAAACAAGTACGACAATTACATCAAAAAACTTGGAAGCACGTAGATGATAAAGCTAAAGAGTATAACACTAACTTTTCAAACGTTATGGAACTTGATTCAATGTTCCGTGTTGCTGAAGTTATTCTCATGGGTGCAATTGCAAGAAAGGAATCCAGAGGTGCTCATGCAAGAGTTGATTATCCTGATAGGGATGATAAGAACTTCTTACACCATACTCTTGTTTACTATGATACCAAGGAGCCTGTTCTTAAGACGCATCCAGTAACTATTACTAAATACCAGCCAGTGGAGAGGAAATACTAGTTGGCAGAAAGATTGTCAAACCGTGAAGGCATTAAGGGGATGGCAAATCCTACTCGATATGGTATAGAACGAGTTGCATATTGGTTACAAAGACTCACTGGACTTGGTTTACTTGCTTATTTGATAGGACATATTTTTGAAACAAGCACAATTGTTCATGGAAAAGTTGCATGGGATAAAATGTTAGAATTTACACAGACGCCACAAGGACATATCGTTCTTACACTGGTCATTGGCATGTGTGTTTTTCATACCGCAAATGGAATTAGAGTAATGCTTGGTCATGGAGGTATAGGAGTTGGAAAACCTGGACAGCCAGAATATCCATACAAAGCAGCATCGTTAAACTACAAACAAAGACTTTGCATCTGGGTCTCTATCGGACTTGCAGCTCTTGCTATGATGTATGGTGCATCAGTTCTGTTTGGTGATTAAGATGCGAGAAAGTATTATCATGAAAATACATTATGGAACAGCATTAGGAGCTGTAGTACTTGTAGCTGTGCATATCTTAATGAGGATGACACAAAACTTTGGTCAGTCATTACAATATCAAAATGTGATTGCAAATTATCACTTTTTACCATATGCATTGATGTTGGAAGCTATCTTGATACTGTTATCTGTCCATGGTTTCAATGGCCTTCGAGTAATTCTTTTGGAGCTAAAACAAGGATCATCTTATGAAAAAATGGTCAACTATGGTTCCATTGCATCTATGGCAATTTTGATTGCTTATGGCTCAAGGACTATATTGATGGCAGGAATGGGGATGTCTTAGGCATGGCAGTTGTTACAGCTCCTAAACCATCTGAAGAATTAATCTCAATTGACAAAACCTCCGATCAACTAGACACTATAACACTAAGAATAGCAAGATCAAATCCTGCATCAGGACACGAGACCACTTACTCTGAATTCAAAGTCCCAGTAAAGAAATGGACCACAGTTCTGGAAGCAATCTTGTATGTAAAACAAAATCTTGATCATGCTGTAGCAGTAAGATACTCTTGTAGGCAAGCATCCTGTGGTTCTTGTGGTATGAAGATTAATGGAAAACCTTCACTGGCTTGTTATACTAGAGTTTCAGAATTACACTCAAACGTTATCACGGTTGAACCTATGAATAATTTCCCAATAATTAGGGATCTTGCAGTTGACTTTAAACAACTAATCTCAAACCATAAAAAAATCAAGCCGTTTATCATAAGAGAAGACTCTGAAGTAACACCTGAATCTAAAGAATTTATACAAACACCAAAGGACGTTGAAAAGTATCTCCAGTTCTCATACTGTATCAAATGTGGTCTGTGTAACGCTGCATGTCCTACAATGGCTACAGATACATCATTTATTGGTCCACAAGGACTTGCACAAGCTTACAGATACGTAGCAGATAACAGAGATGAAGGAAAAGAAGACAGACTAAAAATTGTAGACGACTCTCATGGAATTTGGCGATGTCACTTTGCTGGATCCTGTAGTCACGTTTGTCCAAAAGGTGTTGATCCTGCAATGGCAATACAATTGCTTAGAGGATATCTCTTAGGATTTCAAAAATAATATTTTAAGGCTTTTTAGGATTTTTACTAGAATTAACTTGATTGTTTATGGCTTCTGCCATGAAATGATTTGAGACGTTTACCTTTACATCATCTATGCCATCTATCTTAAGCACATTGTCATGCACATCTTGCGCAATCTTAAATCCAAATATTGCTGGACAAAAAGGACTTGTCAAATGCAAGTCAATTTTAACTTCTGGTCCAATAATGTCAACGTTGTCCACTAGTTCAAGCTCCATTATTGAGACATTAATTTCTGGATCAACTACTTTCGTCAGCTCATCGAAAATTTGCCTTCTTAATTCTAGAGATGCCTGAGACATAAATCAAAAAAGCGTCTACGCTATATATAACCATTCTAATTCTTAAATTGGTGTACAGATCAAGATTAGAAGGCAAATTAGACGAAAACACTTTGGAATTTCTCTCTTCAATTTCTGATGATTTTCAAATTGCCTTGTATGATATTTTAGGAAGTCAGGCTCACACTATAATGCTTTTAGAAAATAAAATTATTTCAAAATCTGAAGCTGCAAAAATTCTTAGTGCTTTAGAGAAACTCAAAAAAGAAGAATTTTCTGAAAAATCAGAAGCCGAAGATATTCATGAATTAATCGAGTCTCTAGTGATAAAAAAAGCAGGAAAAGAGGCTGGGGGCAAGATGCACACTGCACGCTCAAGAAACGACCAAGTTACACTTGACATACGCATGAAGATACGCGATGACATCAATATCATCTGTTTTTGCCTAAATGAGGTCATTTCTACACTAATACAACTAGCAGAAAAATATCAAAATACCATAATGCCTCTGTATACCCATCTCCAGCAAGCCCAAGTTGGATTGTTCTCTCATTTTCTTCTTGCATATGCAGATGCACTTTTCCGCGATCTTGACAGATTCTATGTAACATATAGTAGAGTCAATGAATCGCCTCTTGGTGCAGGTCCCGTTGGTGGAACAAGTATTCCAATTGACAGACAATCTACTGCAAAAATGCTTGGATTCAAAGGACTAGTAGAGAATTCAATTGATGCAACTTCATCACGAGACTTTGTGGCAGAATATGTTGGAAACTGCTGCATCCTAATGACAAACTTGAGCAGAATGGCAGAAGATTTTATAATATGGTCTACTTCAGAATTTTCTTTTCTTGAATTATCTGATAAATTTACATCTACATCAAGTGTTATGCCACAAAAGAAAAATCCTGACATTCTTGAGCTAATCCGCGGTAAAACTGCTCAAGTCATAGGATATCAAATGGCTATCTTGTCAAATCTTAAGGGATTACCATCTGGATACAACCGAGATCTTCAACAAATCAAAGTCTCTATTTGGCCAACTTCAAAGATAGTGATATCATCATTACTTGTAGTCAATTCTCTTCTTAAAACTATGAATGTAAATGAGAAAAAACTTCGTCAAGCAATAGATGGAGGATTTTCCATATCGCTTGACATTGCAGAAAATCTGGTACGAAAA
>JANXYF010000150.1 GCA_025350175.1 Nitrosopumilales archaeon
CTTCAAATTTGATTCCACTAGTCTAGTCTTTTTATTATATGATATCCAAACTGAGTTTTTACAATATCTGAGACTTTTCCTTTTTCCAGTGCAAATGCCGCTTTTTCAAATTCTGATACCATGGCTCCTCTGGCAAAAAATCCAAGATCTCCACCTCTTTTTTTTGAGACATCTATTGAATATTCTTTGGCAAGATTTGCAAAACTCTCACCTTTCGAAATTCTTGTCTTAAGATCTTGGGCAACACTTAGTTTTTCAACTAAAATATGCGCACAATGAATTTTACTTCCCATGATATTTTAGATTAATAATAAATTATAAAAAAACGTCGGTTCAGATAATTCTCATTCTAAAGATTTGGAATAAGCTGATCGCAAATTAACGGTGTTATAAAATTTCCAAACGCCGTTATAACATGGCATTTTTCAGTAAGTTATATTAAGATCTTTTCTCGAAGTACACAACATGCCAGTCGGAATTATTCCAGATATAGGCGAACAAATGTGCATAGGTTGTGCACTCTGCGTAGAGATCTGTACAACACTAGGCCCAGACGTATTAAGAGTAAAACCAGTAGAAGGTTGGAAGAGAGGTAAAGCATTTGTATTTTATCCAGAGAGATGCATTTCAGATGGTGCATGCATAGGTGTATGCCCAACAAAGGCAATCTTTTGGATGAGACCAATGGACTTTACTGTAGGTCAACCAGTACCACTCTACAGAAACTCTGTATTCGTCAAGGGTTGGACCGAACTAATCGATTAAGTCCTAACATCAAAATCTCTTTTTATTATTTTTAATTTACTTCGTTTTCTACATATATGGATCCTCTACTCATAAGATACTGTGAGTAAACCCGGAAATATTTGGAGAAAAGTATATGGTAAAATTGCAAAGAGACCCACAAACTTTAGTTGGATGATTAATAACAAATTGGCCGGAAGTGGAATGCCGACTTCTCTTTCTGAAATAGATTGGATACAAAAACAAGGAGTAAAATCCATTATTACAATGACTGAAAACTCACTTCCTGAATCATGGGTAAAAAATATAAAATATCTTCATGTTCCAACAGAAGATTTCTCAGCACCTGATATGGAACAAATTGATGAAGCTATTAATTTTATACAAAATAGACTTGAAAATAATGAACCTGTAATGGTTCACTGCGCTGCAGGCATTGGAAGAACTGGTACAATTCTTGCCTGTTATCTTGTAAAATATCAAAAACTTTCAGCAAAAGATGCTATACAAAAAGTACGAAAAGAAAGACCTGGTTCTATCCAGTCTGAATCTCAAGAAATAGCAATCAGTCTATACTACAAATTCCTTAACAAGTAGTTTATTCTGGTATTGATGTAGCTACCATCTTGCCGTTTTCTAGTTTGATGAAGAGAAACCTATTGTCTTTGAAGATCAAGGTTATTTGATCTTCTTTTTCTGACTTATCTTCAACTTCTAGTAATTCTTGTCCTCTAATTCCATCGAATTTTGCCATATCGATACACCAATAATTCCATTTATATCCTATTTGGTAACTTCGATCTCGATTTCCTTAGAGTCTACAGTTTCATCAAATGGTTCTGCATAATCATGTTTAAACCAAGACACATGAATCTCAGCTCCTATCTTATGTTTACCAACTCCAAGATCAGATGCATTGAACTGTATTTTTTCATCAAAATCAAGAAGCAACTGTTGTGCATCCACTTGATTTTTTGGAATGAATGGTTCAAAATTCTTGGATATCTGTACCCAAACTTTCTTCTCTCCCATCTGAGTCAGCTTTGGATTACGTGTCCAAAAAAGGGCAACTTTCTTGTACGTCTCTAAGGGCTTACCAATCTCTTTCTTTCTAAGTCCACTAGTATGGATCTTTACTCCATATCGTAGCTTGAAGGCATTGTCGTGATTATTGTAAGCTTTTTCCCAATTTTTCTCATTGAATGCTTCCCGGAAGGCTCCTGTTATAGAGAATTTTACGTCTATTGCAACGTTATCATCTATCTTTGGTTTATCAGGAGATTTCTCAAGAGAAACTCCACTTATTGCATTTTTATCGCTAGTCAACAATTGGTAATGGTTTATATCCTCAATAAGTATTTTTTTGACTTACATGGATGTTCAACTGAAGAAATCTTCTCCAAAAGAGGTTCAATTGGACATAAGAAAATCAGACATTAGCACTCTTTACATAGTCCAATATGAGATGCTCAAAGATCCGACTGTAGAGTTTGCAGGTGTAGTCTTGAAACATCCATTGACTAAACAACTCTCAATGCGAGTAAATACTTCAAAAGGAAATCCAGTGAAGGAAATTGAGAAAGCAACAAAGACTGCTATAGAGTACACTGACGAATTAAAAAAAGCAATTTTTTCTAAAATTAAGGGTGTTTAAATGAAATTCTGTCCCAAGTGTCAGGCGCGATTAAAGATAGATAGCTCTGACTCTGAATTTGTATGTCCAAAATGTGGATATAGTGAAAAAGGAAACAAGATTACAAAAGAAGTAAAAAATGAAACTGCTCCCTCCATCATCTCTTTGGATGAAAAAGAAATGAAAGAGGCATTACCAACAATTAAGATCGAATGTGAAAAGTGCGGACATAATGAAGCTGTTTGGTGGATGCTTCAGACAAGAAGTGCAGATGAACCTACTACCCAGTTTTATCGATGTGTTAAATGTAGCTATACTTGGCGCAACTACGCATAAGGTTTAACTTGAACATTCTGGAGATCTGAGTAAGTTTGGTATTTTCTGCAAAGACTGGAGGTTCTGAAGAATGGAAAGCTGTCATATCAGCCATATCAACTCTAGTTGAAGAAGCTACATTTGAGGCAACAGGTGAAGGAATTGCTTTTAGGGGTATGGATCCATCACATGTAGCACTAATCGATATTGCATGGCCCAACTCTGCATTTGAAAAATATGTCTGTGATCAAGATGTTAAATTTGGAGTTAGAATAGATGAATTTTCAAAATTAATTAAAAGAGCTGATAAAAAAGACAATATAGAAATTAGTATCTCTGAAGATAATCTTTTACTTGTTACGATAGGTAAAAATAAAAAATATAAGATGAGATTAATTGAAAGTTCTGCAACTGATACACCACTCCCAAAAATTACTTACAATGCAAAAGTGGGAGTTACATCTGGGGAATTTGATAAAATATTAGGTGATATACAAGTAGTCTCAGAATACCTCTCAATTAATGCTACTCCTACAAAAGCAGAATTTTCAGGACGTGGTGATTCTGGTGAGGCAACTATAACACTAGAAAAGGGAATGCCTGAAATGCCAGAACTTGAGGTCAAGGAAGATAGCAACGCAACCTATAGCTTGGAATATCTCAATAGTATAGTAAAAGCGGTAGGTACAGTTGCAGGTACAATAGTTTGTGAATTTTCAGGTAAGATGCCACTAAGATTAGAATTTAAGGTAGCAAACATAGGAAGAATTCACTTTTACCTTGCTCCTAGAGTTGAAAGTTAAAAGATTTTAAGGATAATAGGACGAGGTTATACTGATTTGAAACTTGTTCTAAAATTTGGAGGCACTTCTGTTTCCTCTACGCAAAATATACGAAATGTTGCAGACCTGATAAAAAAATTAACAAAGGAACACAAAATAATTCCAGTATTTTCTGCCATAAGTGGAGTTACTGACGATTTAATCCGAATAACAAATTTAATTCAAAACAGAAACAAAGAAGCAGCAAATTCACTTGCAAAAAAAATTATCAAAATGCATATTGATATTGCAAATCAATGTGTAAAAAATCCAAAGATAAAAAAAGAATTGCTAGATAAGATGAAGAAAGATCTTGATGAACTCCAAGATTTGTTACATGGAATGTTATTACTCGGAGAAGTTACACCACGATCTTCTGATTACTTGATCTCATTTGGCGAGAGACTGTCTATCAATTTAGTCGCTTTTACATTAAATGAAATAGGTGTAAAAGCAGTACCTATGACAGGAAAAGATGTAGGTATAGTCACAGATTCTAATTTTGGAGGAGCAAAACCTCTCATGGATACTACACGGCTACATGTTTCTCATACAGTAGAAAATCTCTTGCAAAAAAAGATCATGCCAGTAATTGGAGGATTTGCTGGTGCTGATCAACATGGTAACATAACTACATTTGGTAGAGGAGGTTCTGATTATACAGCAACAATTATCGCATCTAGTATAAAGGCAGATGAAGTTTGGTTGATGAGTGATGTAGACGGTTTAATGACAACTGATCCAAAAATTGTAAAAAATGCTAAGCTGATCAAAGAAGTATCATACATTGAAGCAATGGAAATGGCGCTGTTTGGTGCAAAATACATTCATCCAAGAGCACTAGAGCCACTTGTTACAAAGAAAATTCCCTTACGTATACGAAATACGTTTAACGTAGCTAATTCTGGTACACTAGTTACTGCTTCTCCACAAGCTGATACCCAAAAGATGGTAAAGTGTGTAAGTACAATTAGACATACTGGACTCATTGATGTCAGAGGTGGAAGCATGGTTGGTGCTCCAGGTACGGCAGCTACAATATTTTCCATTCTTGCAAAAGAAGGAATTAACATAATGATGATATCTCAAAGTCCATCCGAGTCATCCATATCAATAATAGTAAAGAAAAATGATCTGGATAAAGCAGTAAATTCACTTGAAATGAATCTTCTAGGAAAAATAATTAAAAAAGTAGATGTTACAGTAGATGTATCAATAATTGCTCTCATAGGTTCTGGAATGAGAGGAATGGCAGGAGTTGCTTCCAAAGTATTTACAGCTGTAGCAAAAAAAGGTGTAAATGTAATAATGATAGCACAAGGTTCTTCAGAGCTTAATCTTGCTTTTGTAGTCAAAGATTCTGACTGTAATGCAGCAGTGCAGGCATTGCATGATGAGTTTGAACTTGGAAAATAGCTAAAGTTCTTTCTAAAAGCATATTTATGTAAATTAGATGTTGGGAGCGTATGAATAGACTTGTACTTTTATCAATTATCGTAATAGTTGGAGGTCTGATAATTTCTATCCCATTACTTAGCAATCAACTTGCTAATGCAGGTTCAACAAAAAAAATTCAGTTTACTCAAACAATTACATCAACACAAGATCCTGGACTTGGTCATAATACTGAACAGATGGCAATAATCTTGCCACCAAACAGCGGTTCTATTTATCATGGTTCAATCACATATAGTGCAAGTCAACCAGTTCAAATTGTTGTTCTACATCAAATTGATAAGAGTGATTCAAAAGGTCAGCCAACTTGGACAGTAGATGGTAATACATTTTATGCTCAAACAACAATTGATTCAAATGCAGATGGCGGTAGTTTAGATTTTACAGGAGCTGCCATTGGTCTTCATTCTACAAATTCTAGTCAATTTACTGCCACTGTAAGTGTGGACGGTTGGATAAGAGTAACAACTCCTGAAGTAATTCAAACTACTACGCCCACAACTGAAAATTATACCATCAAATTTGCAAAAAGTACTATTCCAGTACAGATACCAATGCATGAAGGAATAGTAAACGGAAAAATTGTTTACTATATCATAACAGATTCAAGTAACAGTCTTGTTGCTAATACTATTTCAGACAAACAAAACTGGAAGGTTCATGTTTCTCCAGTATTGGCTCATGTTCCATCAACATCATTTGGTAACATGTTTGTATTTACTAATGGAATTACTGGTAATGGTACACGTGGCTATCAAGACGACGTGTTATCATTTACACCATCTGACAAACAATATAGTCCATTAGACAAAGTGGTTGAAGTATCCTGGAATGTAGGACGAGGACCATTTATTCTCAATTCTACACAAGCAATTCTTGATGCAAACATGACTGGAAAGATAAGATTGGTTGTTACTGATACAATTATGAATACTCCAGAAATAGTATGGGATAATGGCGCATTGAGTGTAAGAACGAACAAAGTCTTGTCAGATCAGACATCATATCTTGATGGTCAAGTACTTGATATCAGTGTGGATAACATGACATCTACCTTTGTAGGACACAGAGGATGGGGACCTGATGGAAAAACAATATACTATATCATAACCTCAGGAACTCCTGAAGGACCCACCCAAACCATGAAAACTCAAAATGTACCTTCACTTTCAATTCTTGAATCATCTGCAAGAGATCTCTATCACTTTGCTAATGGCTTACAAGGTGCTGGACCATTTGGTTATCAAGAAGGAATATCCAGTGCACAACCAGGTGATTCTGCTTACAGTCCTATTTGTAAAGTCTCAATAATCACTTGGAAAGATCCTCATAATGCAAAAATTCTAGAAAATAAAAATGATATTGATTATGAAGTATCAAATGGAAGTATAACAGTACAAGAGGCATCAGTACTTGGCAATAATTACATCCTTGATTGTCCGATAATAGATAATCCACAAAAATCATCAAAAGGGATAAATTTACGTTGAAAATCTCCTAAGTTTGAATGACTGGTAAATTGTTTATCGTAGGTGTAGGACCGGGTCATCATGATCATATGACTTTTCGAGCAAAGCAAGCAATTGAGGAAAGTGATACAATTGTTGGATATGAAACATATGTTAACTTGGTTGCAGATCTAATAGAAGGCAAAGAAGTTCATAGATATGCAATGACACAAGAAGTAGAAAGAGCACATCAATGCATTGATCTTGCAAAATCTGGAAAAATGGTTTCACTTGTATCTAGTGGAGATCCTGGAATATACGGAATGGCTGGTTTAATCTATGAGATTTTAGCAGAAGAAGGTTGGGACAGAAAGACTGGTCTTCGTGTTGAAATAGTTCCGGGTGTTTCATCGCTTAATTCCTGTGCAGCTCTAGTTGGGTCTCCTCTCATGACAGATTTTGCTGTAGTAAGCATGAGCGATTTGCTTGTTCCTTGGGAAATAATAACAAAAAGAGTTGAAGCAGCAGCTCAGGGTGATTTTGTTATTGTAATATACAATCCTGCAAGCAAGAAAAGAATTCATCAATTACAAGATACAAGAAAAATTATTTTAAAATATAGATCTCCCAATACACCAGTAGCAATTGTAAAAGGCGCATTTAGAGAATCCGAAGAGATTGTTCTAACAGACTTGGAAAACATGGAAGAACACAATGACAAGCTTGGCATGATTACTACTGTGATAATCGGAAACTCTTCAACTTACATGTACAAAGACTTGATGATAAATCCCCGTGGTTATACATCAAAGTATAATATTGTAGAACCGCAACAGACTAGAAAATAATATGAAATCAGTCCAGATAGGACTTACCTTACCACAAGGATGGCTAGATGAATTTCCTACAAATAATCCACATGAACAATTTCTATTTTCAAAAAATGTTGCATTAACTGCAGAAAAACTTGGATTTGACGCAGGATATGTTTATGATCATTTTATTCCGCATCCTTCAGATAACCGGACTGAAACTTTTTTTGAAGCCTATACACTTCTTTCTGCCATTTCCTCAATAACATCAAAACTTAGAATAGGACAAGTAGTTACCTGCAATTCCTATAGACATCCATCCCTTTTGGCAAAAATGACATCTACACTTGATGCAATCAGTAATGGAAGATTAGAATTTGGCATAGGGGCAGGTTGGTTTGAATATGAATACAATTCCTATGGATACAAATTTGATGATCCAGTTACACGAATTGAACAACTAGACGAATCTCTCATCATAATAAAAAAAATGTGGCAAAATCAAAAATCAAGCTTTACTGGAAAACATTATTCTATCAAAAATGCTATCTGTAATCCAAAACCGATGCAGAAACCTCATCCTACAATTATGGTAGGTGGGGCAGGAAAAAAACTTATGAAGGTAGCTGCAAAACATGCTACTAGATACAATCATCCCTTTGGTACACCTGACATTTTAGGAGAAAAAATAAAAATTCTAAAAGAAAATTGTAAATTAATTAAAAGAAATCATGAAGAAATAGAAAACTCTGTATTGTTACGAGTCTTGGTTGGAAAAGATAATGATGATGTTAAAGATATTGTATCAAAACTAAAAAAGAAAAATGAATCTATTGCAGAATTTATCATTCGCTCAAAAGATAGTATTGCATTAGGTACTCCTGATGATGTGAATGAACATCTGCAACAATATCTAAAGATTGGAATAAATTATTTTATTGTCAACTTTATAGGACTAACAAAATCACTTGAAATGCTATCATTATTTTCAAAGAAAGTAAGACCTAATCTCAAGTAGTCTTCTTTATTACCTCAGAAAGTTCATCTGTCAAGACAATTTTTTCTTTTATTGGTCTAATTATGTCGGTAACATATTTGGAGACTGTAGCTTTTAGATCTGATGGATGCAATTTTTTCTGAGCAAAATCTCCCTCTAAATCTTGATAGCTTGTATAAGTGACATTTCCACCAAACTTATCAGGACGTTCTACAATGACCTCGTTGAATTCATGAAAAACAATATGCTTTGATATCTCAAGTACGGGATTTTTATCTATAACTCCTTCTGGGCACCAGGCTTTCTTAAATTTTGAATTAATCTCTTCATCTGTATCATGAACAAATATTCCTGATGCTGATTTTGATTTACTCATCTTGCTTGATATGGAATCAGAATCTGAGGCAGTTTCTGGCTCTCCGAGTCCTGCAAGAATATGATGATGTACTGCAACTGGTACCTTCCATTTCATTTTTGGAAAGATCTCTCTTACAAGCATGTGGATCTTTCTTTGATCCATCCCTGCATGTACCATATCCAAATCCATTGTATGAATATCTACAGCTTGCATTGGGGGATAGAAAAGCTGACCAAGATCAATCTTATCTTTCTCAGTACTTCTTCCCATAATTGTAAGTGAACGCATAGTACGTTCAAGTGACATATTCTTTGCAAATTTAACAAGATCCAACCAATAACCTCTTCTTGATTCATAAAGTTGTGAACCTTCGACAATCTCAACTCCGGGACAAAACATCTTGAATGCATCAGCATAGTATTTTGATACCATTCGTATTTTTTCCCAATCTCCTCCAAGTTTGTTATTTAGATAAGTGTGCCAGTCTGCCAAAAATACAGTGCACTTGACTCCAGCTTTGATAAAATCATTTATTTTAAATCCAGTAAGTATCAAACTTCCTAAATGCATAAAACCAGATATCTCAAGGCCGATGTAGTGTTTGGGATGTGAATTGGTGTTAAACAGATTCAATAACTCTTCTTGAGTTACTACTTCTTCCGTAGGTTCTCTAGTTACTAGTCTGATTTTTTCTGTAACATCCATTTTAGTCAGATTCCAACATGTATTCCTATAAATTTAAGCATCTAGTTCTTGAACCGACTTTCTGGGACGTGTACTAAGATAGAATGCATGTGAACTTATCAAAAATGCAGCAAGAAACATCTTTGTTGCAAAGATAAGATTCCACGGCCGGTTATGATCTGGGTAGGCCACTGTAAGTGAATCAATGTCTGGAGTTACTCCATTTATCATTCCTGCAGTAATTTGAGAACTAAGGAGAATAAAATTGTAAATTGTTTCATAGAGTGTAATTGCTGCTAATCCTAAGAGCATCAGTTGTACCATTGTAAGCTTCCATTTTGAAACAGTGACTGTCTTTTTCCAACCGATTCGTGAAACACAATACCAACTAACAATTGCTGAGAAAAATAACCATGTTATTAATTTAGCAAAGTGGGAAGTGGGAAATTCTGTCTTGACAAGTACTTCTCCCATTACATATGTGCCCTTGGAAGACCATTCCTGAATCATGGCATAGAATCCAAATATGGTGATAGAACACATTATGAACGCACTAACATAGAAAACATACAAAAATATCTTGTAACTAGGATCATTTTCTTGCAGATGTACTTTCATTTGATCTCGGTGTATGTCTCTAAAATATAAGAATTGGTTTTAATTTAGGAAGTTTAATTATGGTGTAAAATTTTCTACTGTATTATTGAAAATTCCAATAAATGTACCAATTATCGAAAAAGACGAAATAAATGAAGTACGTTCTGTATTAACAGAGAAATCTCTCACATCTGCTGCATATGTTGGTGGAAAGAGAGTACAAGAATTTGAGCAACTTTTAGCTTCTTATGTAAAATCAAAATATGCAATAGCAGTAAATTCAGGAACAGCCGCACTACAAGCTTCACTTTATGCACTTGACATAAAACAAGGAGATGAAGTTCTAATACCATCATTTACATTTGTAGCAACTGCCAACTCTATTCTATCCGTTGGAGCAAAGCCCGTATTTGTTGATATTCGTCCAGAAAATTATACCATGGATCCAAGTGATCTTAAAAAGAAAATTACAAAAAAATCCAAAGTAATAATGCCTGTTCATCTATATGGAAATTTTTCATACATGAATGAAATTTCTGAAATTGCAGATAAAAATAATCTTGAGATAGTAGAAGATGCATGTCAATCATTAGGAACAACATTCAAGAAAAAACAATCTGGAACATTTTCAAAAATGGGTTGCTTTAGCATGTATGCTGCTAAGGTTATGACCTCTGGAGAAGGAGGAGCTATAGTTACAGATGATAAAAACCTCTTTGGAAAACTACGCAAGATTAGAAATCATGGAATGCTTCATGGATATGATACCAGAATACTTGGACTAAATCTAAGACTTCCAGAAATTTGTGCTGCAATAGCTAAAGTCCAGATGAAAAAACTTCCAAAATTCTTAGAAAAGAGAAAAAAGAATGCAACAATACTCAATGAACTCCTGTCTGATCTGAATGTTATCTTACCTGAGGAAAGAGATGGTGTTAATGTAAATTGGTATCTTTACACAATTGCTACTGCAAATCGAAATAAAATAATGAAACAACTAAACTTGCAAGGTATAGGAGCAACTGCATACTATCCCATTCCAGTACACAAGACTCCATTTTACAAAAAAGATATCAAACTTCCTCTCACTGATTGGGCTGCTAACTCTGTCTTAAGTCTCCCAGTGAATCCTTTGGTTACCGAAAATGATCTGCATCATATTTCTAAAGTATTACACAAGTTAACCAAAAAATGAATCTAATTGAGAATATTGCAGGAGAATTATGTAGAATCCTTCTTCCAATAGAGGAGGAAGTGTTCTTTGGAGATCCTTCATCAAAGATTGCAATTTGCACTCTATCAAGTATTAGTCTTCTAAAAGATATTGCACATTCAGATATTATCAAAGAGATTGCAATAGCTGGTAGACTGCTTTCTGAAAACAAGGGAATTGATTCTCTTGTAAGATCTGTAATATCAAATGAAAAAATTAACATCATAATACTTTGTGGAAAAGATACAATAGGACACAAACCGGGAGATTCTCTTCTTTGTTTGTACAAAAATGGAATTGATGAGAATCACAAAATTATTGGTTCATCCAGTCCGCATCCATTACTAACAATTACAAAAAAAGAAGTATCAAAATTTCAAAGACAAGTAAAAATCATAAACAAAATAGGTGAAACAAATATCTCAAGACTAGAAGGTATAGTTGATACTTTCAAGAAAATTCAGTAACCATCTATCTGTCTTTGCCTGTTAATCTGGTTCTTTTTTTGATATTCTTTTAGAATATCATCTGGAGTCATGTTAAGTTCAAGTGATGCCTGGACTACAAAATGCCAAATATCTATTAATTCCTCACGAGCTGCTGCTTCATCAAAAGGTGTGGGTTTTTTCCACCACTTCCAATCTGTATTTCTCTGAAGCTCAACTGCCTCATGAATTATTGCTGTGCAAAGTGCTGAAATCTTTCCCTGAGTGTCTTTTGGATAACGTTCAAGATTCATCATTTTCTCTAGATTTTTTTGAAGATTGAAAATTGTATCTAGCTTGTCATCCATTGTTTTATTTTTTAATTTGATATCTATAACCTTTGTTAGAAGTAGACCATTTTTTTGTATCTATCAAATCTTTTCTTAATATCAGGTCTTTTCAATCCTGTTATCCCATATACTCCGTATTTCTCTACTGCAAACGAACCCATGATATTGCCATATACTGCAGCCTCTCTGATAGTTGACATTTTTGTACTGTTTTTACTTGAAAGATGTCCTATCATTCCTCCTGCAAAAGAGTCTCCTGCACCTGTAGGATCCACTATGTCTTCCATTGAAAAAGCAGGTGATGGAAATATGACATCATCATAAAATAACAAAGAACCATGTTCGCCTTTTTTTATTATAACATACTTTGTTCCCCATTCCATGATCTTTTTTGCAGCTTTTATCAAGTTGTGAGTCTTTGTTAGCAACTTTGCTTCTTCATCATTGATTACAACCGAATCAACAGAACCCATCATCTTAATTACCTCATTTCTCTTACTTGATATCCAAAATTCAATAGTATCACACATTGAAAACTTGACCTTGTCAAATTCCTTCAAAATTCTAGTATTCTGAGCAGGGTCATTGTTTGCAAGATATACAAACTCTGACTTGCGATACTCTTCTGGTACAACGGGTTTGAAATCTTTCAATACGTTTAGTTCTGTTTTGTTAGTTGTTCGTATGCTTAAAGTCGAATCATAACTACCATCATATCTGAATGTTTTACCTTTTGCATGAACTACTCCGCGTGAGTCAACAAATCTCTCAAGTATGTTTTGATAGCTTTTTGGAAAATCTTGACCCACAACTCCAATCAAGCCAGGCTTAACAAAGAAACTTGCAGAGATTGCTGCATATGTCGCTGCTCCTCCCAAAGCATTTCTGATCACTTTTGTAGGCGTTCTTATTGTATCATAAGCTATTGATCCAAATACAGTAAGCATATTTTTCTGCTTTTAAGGACCGTGTATAAATTCTCTGGCTTCTTGTTCTGTTGGATAATATGTGAATGGAACATTAACTGATATTACTGATATTCCATACTTGCTTGTTCCAGTCAACTTGACATTTGGAACATTGCTACTTTTGTTATATTTATCAAGAATTGTATTATCTGCAGTAAATGGTGCATGTGAGGCAATCTTTCCCATTGGTGGTATTACAAGTGGTTGCAGCGTACCCGTTCCAAGATTTTCATTATTGATTGATATCGTAAAGTCTGTCTGTCCTACGTTAATTGGAAGTAATGAAGGATTCTGGAATTGAAGTGTCATATTATATAATGAATTATTATCACTTCTCTGTATTATTTTGCTCTCAAGTATTGAGATGCTCAGATGAGTGGCAGACAAATATTGAGAATAGGCAAATATTCCTACTGCTGCAGCAACACAAACTGTTATGATTATTACTTTTGAACGTCTTTCCACGATTATCAATCAAAATATTCCCTTTTAGTACTATACAGAAAAAAAATGCAGATAAGTTGTGTAAATATTTTGATCAGTTTTCTAAGCTACTTAGAGCTAACAAAATAAATCAAATCAATCAGGATTAAAAGTTGTAAAATGGCTAGAATCAAGATAAAATATGGTCAAAATGAAATTGAGATAGAATCAAAGGATTTCTATATAGATAATGAAAGCATAGACCAAGTCATATGTAATCTTGCATCATTTGTCAAGGATTCTACTAGCAATGTTCAGTACGAGTATTCTTATGATAAATCTCCACAAACAACAGAATTACTACATTCACTTGATGATGCCGAGATTCATGAACCTGAATTTGTTAGACCAACCTTTATCGCTAAAGACCAGATTAAAAGTAAAATGCAGATACTTTCTCATGATGGTTTCTTTGACCAAGCAAGAACAGTATCAGAAGTAGTTGAACAACTAAGAGAATATGGTTGGTCTGCAGTACCATTAGACGTATCAAAAGTATTGGCAAACATGGCTTTTACTCATGAACTTCAAAAAGACTTGCGAGAAAAACGTAGCTATTATTCTGCAGTAAAGTTACTTGAAGTAAATTAAAGATTAAATCCGCATTTTTCACACGACTCAAAGACATCGCCCTCTAGATGGTCAAAGTGTACTTTGCATTTGAGGCATGTATGATGCATATCATAATATCCATCTTTTTCAATCTCTCCTACTCGTTTTGATGACAATTCCATGCTGCCACATTTTATACAATGACAACCACATTGCATACCGTTCAATGATCTTTTGCTATTAATAATCTGAGGTGAAATTTTATTCCTAAACGATTTAGGACTTGGTAACTGTCTTTGATCTTGTTTTTTTCACTATTATGATTCCAGCTATTCCTGCTGCAATAATGCCTCCGATTAAAAGATAGGTTGAGGTATTGTCAGATGAACTGGTTGGTACAGGACCACCACCTATTGTGGCACTGGATGAACTGGATGGTAAAGTACCAGTTTGTTGTCCTTGGCCACCTACTCCTCCCGTTATCTGGACAGTACCGTTTTTGGCTGGTTCAAATCCTATCCATACATGTGTGGCATTGTAATGAAACTCTTGATGTAAAGTTGGATGTCCATTTACTGTGACAGAATATGGACTCGACAAAAGATCCTGTGGCA
Organism: Nitrosopumilales archaeon; assembly: GCA_025350175.1. Classification (GTDB taxonomy): domain Archaea; phylum Thermoproteota; class Nitrososphaeria; order Nitrososphaerales; family Nitrosopumilaceae; genus Nitrosotalea. The sequence goes on from JANXYF010000150.1 coordinate 14,470, forward strand.
TTATTACAGTGATTGGTACTACCTTGTCCACATTAAATGAGTATGATAGTAGTGATTGATCAAAAGCATAATCTCCTAATCCTGAAACAGTTCTTACTCCTACTGCAACGTTCTTGCCTGCTAATTGAACAGTCTGAATATTTACAGGTTCATTTATGATGTATTGTAATTTAAATCCATTTCCATGTTGACCAAGACCTAGATTTCCAAGATATACCGGTCTTTCATTTGCCCAGACTGTGTCAACTCCTTGTGGAAAATGAAATGCAGTATACTGTGTATCTAGTGGTTCATAATAATTCCATTTCCACACACCGTCAGTATTTGTTACAACATTTACTAGGTCATACTTGATTAACGTCTCATTTCGTTGTGATGCATTAATGATTATAGATAATGGTATTTTTTGGATCTTACCATATTCAACAGGATTACCACTGCTATCTGTAACAGTAAGATTATCCATATTGCCACTTACCGTATCTACTTGAATTGGTTTAAGATTTGCAACAGTGGAATTTACCACATGTGTTACATGTGCAGTACCTGTTTCATCAATAGTAACTTTGACAACTTCTTGGGGGGCATCACCCATCGATAACTGTTGACCAAATGCTTGGGAGCCTGAAAGAACTAGTATTGATATGACAAGAAGACTAAGGAGAATTTTCAACTCTATTCCTACTCTGATATGCTTATGCGAATAATCTTTGCTTCTTGTTGTGGACAATCATTTTTGTCTCTTGGAAGCTTGACAATCTTATCTGCCACATCCATTCCTTGTAGGACTTGACCAAAGACAGTATATTGTTTGTCAAGGAAGGTACTATCTGTAGTTACAATGTAAAACTGGGAACCTGCACTATTAGGGTCCATAGCTCTTGCCATGGATACTATGCCTCTAAGATGAGATCTGGAGCTAAATTCTGCCTTTATTGTATATCCTGGTCCACCCATGCCCCACTGACTCTTGTCCGACTTTTTTGTATTAGGGTCTCCGCCCTGAATCATAAAACCTGGAATTACACGATGAAATAATGTGCCATCATAAAAGTTACTTTTTGCTAATTTGGTAAAATTTCTCACAGTTTCTGGAGCAATATTTGGAAATAATTCAAAGACTATGTTGCCAAAATTGGTTTCAATAGTAGCCTTAGCCACCTTTTTACATTTATTTTTTAATCATAAGAACTTTTCTCCACTTTACTATGCAGTGAGGTTCTAGTTCAGTTAACTAATTCTGTATGATTACATGAATTAGTAAGATAAAAACATTTTAGGTAAAATCTTATTTGTAAAATTTCTTCAAAAACTATAATCCTATGATACAAACATGCAATTTTGTTTTTGTCAAAGTCAAACTTTCAAGCATGAAAAATTATTCTAAGGATACAGTAACAGTCTTATATAGAACGTCTTGAAAATAAAATTCGTGAATCGTACTACTCAAAGCACAAGCATCAAACAAGCAATCAACGAACTGCTTGACAAAGGCTTTACAGATAAACAAGATATCTACTCAAAAGTAGTAGAAGAACTTGGGGTTCCAAGACCAACCGTAAGACGAGTAGCTAGAGATCTTAGAAACGAACTTCTGCAAAAAATTAAGATTTTACAGTCTGAAGTTCCTGAAATTGAGATCGCACAAGGAAAGACTACTCAAAGCAGTGACTAGCATAACCCCTTTTTCATTTTTACATAGTCATTTTTCCCTCTGACAATCTCCATTACTATTTATATTCTACTACAGGAGAGATAATTTCATGGGACATATTCCTACAATCGTAGTTGGTTGTCTCGCCTCGGCATTGACAGCCTTGTATTTCATACTTCCAGCCGCAGTTCATTTTACTGTGTTAGTTTTCATATCGGCTGCTTGGTTTCTAGTAGCAATATGCTGGTTGGCTCAAAAGAGTGCTGACTATATGCATAGAGGTGAAGGCCATGAACATGTGCATGAAGAAAAAAAAAAGCTAACTAACTACAATAATAATCAACAAACTTTACAGATGACATCAAGTCAGATAACTCAGGCAAAATCTGAATTAAACGCTGATTTGGATTCACTTAGAAGCTCACTTAAAAATAAAGATGAGAGATTGAAAATCTAAAATCGGAGATCTCAAGTCTTCAAACACTTGTTGAGATTGAAAAACTAAAAGTAGATCTTGCCAATCTAAAGGCCTTAGCAGCAAAAGAAAGCGCAAAAAGAAAGAAATAGTTACTTACAGTGTGCGCAAGAATGTTTCCCGTGATTCTCTTTACACGAAGGACAGCTTATTGCTCCACCA
>JANXYF010000195.1 GCA_025350175.1 Nitrosopumilales archaeon
ATTCCAAGACCTGCTGCTAAGATCAATAATCCGCTGACGGCAATCCATTGTCCGTTTACAATCCATTTCGGATTTGAATACATAAACGAGGAAGTAGGACCCACTATAGAATGTCCCTGTAAATAGAAGATTATTCCCAGAATCATAACAACAACCCCAATTCCCATCATTGCAACTCCCATCCTCATATGAGAGGATACATCAATCCCAGATTAAAGGCAAAATGAGTTGATAAAATAGGCAAAATCCTTTGGATTTCCTTCTTTAATCCATTTTTTATTAAACAAGAGTACATTGGACGAGTGGGGAGGAGACCTATTAGAAATCAGAAAGAGTAGAAGTTCTCTAGACATTGGAATATTTTTAGGCGCTGCAATATTGGCGCTTGTAGTCTATCTGATATTTGGTCCAGATATTGACAAAATGACAAAACAGACTCCATTAATAATTGATTTAATGTTTGCACCATCTTTTGGAATTGGTTTTCTATATGGCCTTAAAATGACCGATAGAGTAATGCAACCTTCGGAATCCCGAAGTCCTCTAAAACGTGCTTTCTTCAAAGGATTCTTGTTTTTATTTATGATGGGTACAATTTTTACTTCGGTCTCTTTTGCACTTCATGGGGGCGCACAACCGTCACACAAATCAATTTTTAGTGATGGTTTGATTCCATGGACAACAGAATTCATCCAGGCAAATGGCGGATTGACATTTCTAATCATATCAAGTATAACGATAATGGCAGCAGCGACAAAAAGAATAGTTGGAATGGAAGGAATTTTTAGTAAGATATTCACATTTGTTGGAACATACATCTTCTTTTCGATGCTTGCATTAACTTTTAGTCATACAGACCCAACACATTCACAAGTTTACCTATATGCATTCTATCAGGCAGGTATTGTAGGAGGAATATTTTATCAAATGAATAAACTTACCACGAGAGCTAACATGTGGGAAGACTATAACAATGGATTCTAGAATTTCCTTATTTTTGTAGTAAACAAAACTAATACAATTGATAATACCATTACAAGTGGAGCAATAGTAGAGAATTCAGGAAGATATGTGGTTCCCACAATACTTGTTGTAGTCAAACCAGTCTGATTAAATTTGAGCGTCACTGTAGAGCTGTTTGTACCTGGAATTACTATCGCAGAAATTAGTTTTCCATCTTGAGATACAGTCAGATTTCCTCCTATCAAATTCTGTGGTATTTCAATTTCGGCAATATTTCCATCATGAGTACTATTTCCAGTAAAAATCAATTCCTTGTTGATTTTGTTAAAAACGACATTTTGCATGTCGTAATTTGAAACTGTAGCCACATCAAATGTGTAATTTTCTGCTTTAATTTTCCAATCCCACCTTATTCCAGGATGATTAAGATCTTTAGGCATAGTGATGTGTTGTGCAAAAGCTGGTACTGACATCAAACCCAATAACAATATACAGGATAAGAAAATTTGAGTTCTCAATTTTTCAAAATAGCTAGTTTACCACGAATCTCTTTGTCTTTTATAATTCTCGGATGTGATACATCTGCAAGTATTATTTCATACCAGAGATACAAACCGTCTTGATGAAGATAGTATGAACCAAGTAAATTCATGTTAGGAAATCTCTCCAATACTCTACGCTCTGCAACTCGTTGCATGCTAAGTGCAGGTTTTATTCTAAGCACACCAAGGTGTTTTGGTCTTCTTCCTGCAACTGGTCTTTTCTTACGCATGTTACCTTTACCAACACGCATTCTGACTACAACAATGCCTTGCTTTGCTTTGTATCCTAGTCTTCTAGCCCTCTGGATCCTGCTTGGTCTATCAATACGTACTAGAGCATTTTGTTTTCTCCATTCTACAGCCTTTGCTCTAAGCTCTGGGGAATTTTCTTTCCACATTTTTATCCAGACTTGATCTTGGCTACTAGGCATACTCGGCACTACAGATTTACCCTTTATATTCTGTTAGAAAATTAGGCGTGCCATAGTTAGTAAATTAGTTCCATTTTCACGGAAGACTATTTATGAAATTGATTTTTCTTAACTTCCATGAGTTGGTCAAGAAGAATTCCAGTACTAGTCATAGTTGGAATACTATCTCTGGGTATACAACATAGTTTTGCAACACCCACTCTTGAGATATCTACAAGCAAATCGGTCTATGAATACGGAGATTTTCTTTCCATCAACTTTAATGTTTCAGAACTTACTGGTAAGGACGTCATCATACACATAGTTGATAGTTCAAACAAAACTAGTGCTCCAATAGATCTGTCATTATACAATGGAAATACTACAATAACTTCACCGTATGCTTTTTACAAGACAACTTTTAGTCCTGGAACTTATCATATAGATGCAGAATATTCAGGTTCCACAGCTAGTACTTTTTTTAATTTAATAGATTCTGGTAAAATTGTCATACCAATTGAATTTAAAACAATTGTAAAGACATGGCAGCAAGGGTCTCCAACTGATAAAGACTATGCAGGGATTATTCGTGAATTAATAAATGACAACATCATCAATGTTACAAACTATAACAATCAGACAAATCAGGTACACATTCCACAATGGTTCAAAAATAGTGCAGTGTGGTGGTCAAATGATCTCACATCAGATAATGAATTCGGTTCAAGTATTCAATATTTAATTCAGAAAGGAATTCTTGTAATCTAACTACATAACACCGCGGAGAATCATTATTATTTTTTCTCCTATGACATTTGCTGCAAGTGTCTGTGCTTCTTTTGTCTGAGCACCTACGTGTGGCGTACATATTACGTTTGAAAGTGTTGTAAGTTTGTTACCAATCGCAGGTTCCTTTTCAAATACATCTAATGCGGCACCTGCAATCCTTCCCTCTTTGAGTGCATCATACAATGCGTCTTCATCAATAATTTCACCCCGTGATGTGTTTATGATATACGCCGTCTTTTTCATTGTAGAAATTCTTTTGGCATTTACCAGATGATGAGTAGCATCAGTTAGTGGAACATGAAATGATATGAAATCCGCACTTGAAAGCAATGTATCAATGTCTGCTTTGATCAATCCTACATCGCGTGAAAAGTCATCTGCAATTGGCATAACATCAAAACCAATAATATTCATGTTCAATCCTCTTGCAAGTTTTGCAAGCCTCTTTCCTATGTTTCCTAGTCCGACTATTCCAAGATATTTCCCAGATAGTTCAATTCCCATGAGTTCTTTTTTGAGCCATTTACCGTTTCGTATTTCTCTATCTGCTCTCGGAATTTCTCTTGCCATAGAAAGCATTAATCCCAAAACAAGCTCTGCAACTGCATTCATTGCTCCCTCTACTGCATTTATGACTCGAATGTTTTTTGCCTTGGCTGCATCAACATCAATATTATCAAGACCTACTCCCACACGTGCAATTATTTTACACTGAGTTGCACGATCGATCATTTCTTTGGTAATTTTTGTTCTACTTCTTACTACAACAATATCAAAATTGGAAATTTTTTCTTTGATTTGATCAGGTGTTATTTCTGGTTCATATGTAATTTTTAATCCATTTTTTTGTAGGATTTCATTTAAAATGGGTGCAACTTGATCACAAATTAAAACAGATTGATTCATCGACATGAAAGAAAGCCATCAAGTACAGAATATAATCATTGTGTGAATTGAAAAAACAAAAAGAGAAAAGATTGGGATTTACCCGCTCATTGATTTCGCAATTTCTGCAGCTCTTGCGTCAGTACATAGACAGTGAACTACTTCCTTTTGTGGAATTGTGTTCAAACCTGCTGGTGGTACTGCGTCAGATGGGTTTGGCATGTCACCTGGACCATATCCTAATTTGAATGGGTCACCTGCGACAAATACTGTGGCCGCGCCACTAAAGATTGCTGCATAGTCATGATTGACTGCTACATATACACCTGGGTTGTCAAAGACAAGATCCATGGTTGCACCTTGTGAGCCACCTACTAACCAAGTCTCAGTTCCCTGAGCTTGTACGTGGTTACCTTGGACTACACGGTCAATTATCTCACCAACGATGTGGAAGAAGACTGGCATGTTGCCTTGGTTCTCTACAAAGATTCTGTAGTGAACACCTGTATCAACAAACAATGGATGTGATTGATACTGTTTCAAATCTGCAGAATTCCATGGTTGTGCAACAAAGATGTTCTTTGCTGGATCACCTTTGATCAACTTGTTGATGTCTGCATTTGGTACATAACCGAAAGCAAATCCGTTAACAACAGTTTGTGTTGTGTTGTGTAAGAACATTGCATTTTGATTATAGCTACCGTCTGCATTCAAGTACAATTGATTGTACTCTAATTGAAACTCTTTTGCATCAGCCTCATATCTGTGGTGTACGACTACGACTTTGCCACCTTGGACATCAGTCTTGTCAACTACCAATGGATTGTATCCATTCAATGGGTCAATGATTGTCAATCCGTACATGCCGGACATAACGTGTTGATCCATTGCAGCTACATTAACACCAGAGCAGTGATACTTGAATTGACCAGGTACCTCAGCAATGAATGCAAATGTTCTGGAATCACCAGGCTTTACTGCACCAAAGTTTCCTGCAGACATTTGAGATGCATGGAAGTCATCACCGTGTGGTGTTGCTTCAGTTGATGGTACTGTAAGAGTTACTCGGACGATATCTCCTTGTGTTGCTCTTACTGTTGGTCCTGGGACTTGACCGTTAAAGGTCATTGCGTGGTATGTTCCACCGCCCATAATAGGCAAGTCAACGCTTTGAGCGACTAACTGGACATCTACTAGATGGCGTCCCTGGCTTACCAAGGTATCAACTTGATCAAGTGGTATCTGCGCAAATGCTGATGGCATTTGTGGTTGGATACCACCCATATCACTAATCTGCTTCAAATCTGATTCCTGTGAAGGAACGTTCAGTTTTGTTGCAGTCATCTGTGTCTGTGAATATGTGCTTGCGAACAATAATCCTGCTACTGCCACTACTACGGCAATAGACATCATACTGTATCGTCTGTTCATCGTTTCGGATGTTTGAATCTAAATATATTAACTTATTGGGGATTTTCTTAGGAAATTCATAGATTCTTTCCCATTTTAGATCCTACAAATGCGAATGCATATTAGGAAAATAAATTTTAGTTTTGGCGTGAAGTTTAGAACAGATTCTGATTCTTTGGGAAAAGTAGAAATTCCAATTGATGCATACTATGGGGCTTTTACTGCAAGGGCCATCAAACAGTACCATGTCACAGGTCAGAGATCTCATCCATATCTTATCATGGCATTTGTTATGATCAAGAGATCAGCTGCTGTTTCAAATATGAAAATAAAGGTATTAGATAAAAAAAGAGGTAATGCAATCATCAAGGCCTGTGATCAAGTCTTGTCTGGAAAACATCTTGATCAATTTGTTGTAGAAGCAATCAACTCAGGTGCAGGAACTGCGTTTAACATGAATACAAATGAAGTAATTGCAAACATTGCATTAGAAGTAATTAGAAAGAAAAAAGGAAACTATGAAGTCATTCATCCAAATGATCATGTGAACATGTCCCAGTCAAGTAATGATACTTTTCCAACAGCTATGCATGTTGCAATTTTGTTTGATGTAAATCAAGTCATTCCAGCTCTTGACGAACTTGTAAAGACATTGATAAAAAAAGCAAAGGAGTTTTCAAGCTATCAAAAAATTGGAAGAACTCATTTAATGGATGCACTTCCGGTAACTCTTGGAAGCGAATTTGCAGCATATGCTACTGCAATTGCAAAAGCACGCGATTCAATTTTTGAGGCAAAAAAAGAATTAGAACATGTTGCATTAGGAGGAACAGCTGTAGGTTCAGGAGCAAATACTCCAAAGGGATACAGAACGCTTGCAATATCAGAGCTTGGAAAAATATCAAAACTCCCACTCAAACCAGAAGTAGATATGCAATTTGGACTTGAAAGTAGATTTGCAGTGGCCAAGGTGTCATCCACTCTTAGAAATCTTGCACTGGAACTTGGACGAATCTCAAATGATATCAGATTAATGGCATCAGGACCAGTTGCCGGTCTAGGTGAAATTGGAATTCCTGCAGTTCATGCAGGGTCTTCAATCATGCCAGGCAAAGTCAATCCATCATTGGCTGAATGTATGAACATGGTGTGTTTTGATATAATTGGAAAAGATTCTACAGTAGCACTTGCGGCACAAGCAGGCCAGTTTGAACTCAATGTAATGCTCCCAGTAATGTTAAAGTCAGTTCTAGATTCTATGGATATGCTAAGAAATTTTGTGCCAATATTTTCAAAGAATCTCATAGATGGATTGACTGCAAACAAGCAAAAACTAAGTCAATACATAGAAAATAGTCCAGTCATAGTGACGCTTCTTACTCCAAAGATTGGATATCAGGTATCTGCTGACCTCTTCAAAGAATCACTAAAGACAGGAAAAACAATCAGGCAACTTGTCATCTCAAAGGGATTGTTGACTGAGAAAGAAGTAAAGGCCTTACTTGGATAAACAATGGCAAAGATCTGGGTAGAGGCGTATGGATGCTCTGCAAGTTTTGCAGATTCTGAAATGATATCAGGTCTCATTGTAAACGGAGGACATACTCTTGCAGAAAATGAAAAAAATTCTGATCTGAGTGTTATAGTTACTTGCTCTGTCAAAGATGTAACTGCACATAAAATGGTTCATAGAATAAAGAGTTTAAAATCAAGACCACTTGTTGTTGCAGGCTGTCTTCCTAAAGCAGAACAAGTCACTGTAGAAAAATTTAGTCCAAAAGCAAGTTTACTTGGACCAAACTCTTTGGGAAAAACTTTGGAGGTTATCAACTCCACATTAAATGGAACAAGAAGAATAGAGCTCACTGATTCAGATGTAAGTAAGGTTGGACTACCAAAGGTTAGACTAAATCCGGCAGTAGGAATTATTGAGATAGCAAGTGGTTGTATGAGCGAGTGTACATTTTGCCAAACAAAGTTAGCCAAAGGAGATTTGCAAAGTTACAGACTGGGAGATATTGTAAGACAAGTAAGACATGAGATAGAAGATGGTTGTTCAGAAGTTTGGCTTACTTCAACAGACAATGGATGTTATGGTTTTGACATAGGAACAAGCCTACCAGAACTAGTACAGAAAGTGTCTGAAATAGAGCACAATTTCATGGTCAGAGTCGGAATGATGAACCCAATGTATCTTCCACGCATCAAGGGCAAACTTTTGGAGAGTTTTGCAAGCGATAAAGTCTTCAAGTTTCTTCACATGCCAGTTCAGAGTGGTAGTGACAAAGTTCTAAAAGACATGAAAAGACTACACACTTCCAAGATATTTTATGATGTGGGGTATACATTTAGGAATAGATACGACAAGTTTACCATAGCTACTGATATCATAGTGGGTTTTCCTACTGAGACGGAGGAAGACTTTATCAAAACTGTTGATTTGATAAATGAAACCAGGCCAGACATTGTAAACCTTTCAAGGTATAGTGCAAGGTCTGGCACCAAGGCTGCCAAGATGGAGCAGATTGATGTTTCAGAGGTCAAGCGCAGAAGTAAGATAGTCTTCGACATTGCAAAGAAGATATCTCAAGAGAGAAATGAAGGATGGATTGATTGGGAGGGTGAAGTTTTGTTTGATGAGATATCAGACGGGATCATAAAGGGAAGAAACTTTGCATACAAGCAAGTAGTTACAGATGATAAAGTCAGACTTGGTCAGAAGATTAATGTTAAGATTACAAATGCCATGCCAAATGGTCTTCAAGGCATTTTAGTGAGCTAAATAATTTAGATCCGATCTTGGATCAAAACTAAGCAACAAAGTTTTTTAATCAATTTGGTAAGCAAGAGGAGAGTCATGGAATTTCAGATCAAAGAATCAGTTCTAGTCGTAGGTTTAGGCGGCGCAGGATGCAATCTTGCCATCAATATCAAGGAAAAACTTGGCTATGACTGCCTTCTAGTAAGCCATGATGCAAGAGATCTAAATCACGATGCTTCAAAAATACTGATTAACACAAGTCCAGTCCTAAATCCCTCTGCATATCTCATAAGAGGTGTCTCATTT
>JANXYF010000210.1 GCA_025350175.1 Nitrosopumilales archaeon
TCCAATAGCAAACCTCAGTGGTCATTCTCTTGAACAATATACAATTCATGCCGGCAAGTCTGTTCCAAACATATGGTCAATAGGATCATTTTCATTTCAATCTACAGAGGCATACGCATGTGAGCCATTTGTCACAACACCAGAAGGTTCAGGTTTTGTTCGAGAAGGTAAAATTAGAAATATTTTCTCATTGGTTACAAGAAAAAGAACAAAGGATGAAGAGGTCAACAAACTAATTGATGCCATCTGGCAAAAATTCAACATGTTACCATTTGCATTAAGATGGCTCATACCAGAATATAACGAAAAGACTGCAAGAGATCTAATAGAAAGATCAATTAAAAATAAAGTTGTTCGGTCGTATCCAATACTTGTGGAGGCAAATGAACAAAGAGTTGCCCAAGCAGAACATACATTCATTCCAAAAGAAAACGGTGTTACTATAACCACTATTTGACAAGTTCGCCAAAAATTTTGGATATCATTATTTGGCCACTGCCACACGAGGTGCATTTTTCCATTGTTTTAAAGATATAGTCTCCTTCTTTGAATTGTCGTTTGTTAGTTTTATTGCAACTAGTACATTGCTCAATTGAATACGGGTCAAGTACTTCCTTCTTTTTTCTAAAGATCATTGTGCAACTCCAATGGTATTTCCAACCCCAATAACTAGAGCACATTGGTCTTGTGATGTGGTAGCCCGAATAATATCATAAATTTGAGATGAGACTACATCCGAAGAGTCGGCAATCTCTTTTCTCATCAGAGTGATTGCTTCTTTAATTGATTGTTTTATCACAATTGCATATATTGGAATATTGTGCTTTGTTGCAATCTCTTCTATTTGGAATCTTTCGGTGCCTATTCCTCCAATTGCTGCTCCAAATCCTTGTGCAATAGAGCCAGTATCTTCACCTTCAAGCTTTAGTGCTGCATCAACCATCACTATAATGTCAGGTTTCTTTTCAACAAGAATTTTCTCAAGTGCGTCAGCAGGCCTTCCAACTGTTGCATCAGGCCCTTCAGCTTTCATGAAACAGAGTTTTCTTCCTTCAAAGTCTTTTTCACTCCAAACCGTCTCAAATGCAATTGATTTTTTTTCTGTATCAAGCATCATTTTCCCAACAATCATAGGACCTATTCCATCTCCAATTGGTTGTCCTTGTTTGAATGCCGATACTGCAATCTTGAGTGCTTCTGCTTCTTCCATAATAAATGGCATCATCATCTGTAAAGGTAAAATTAATGGAAAATTATTTTGCTTCTTTGCAGTTAGGAAAAAGTGTCTTACCATTTTGTATAACAATTGCAATGTAGCTACTGCTTCCAAAATGTTAGTAATCTTACTTATTTCCAGATGACTGATATTTTGGGACAGACTTTTGACTTGGTCTCTAGTGGAATCTTCTCTTGTTCTCATAATATGTCTAATTTTTGGAACGATTCCGTTAGGATCCATATCTGATGGCATTATTGTAAAGTATTCAAAAAATCTATCAAGTTTTAACGTAGGATCTTCAGAAGGTTTTAGAGTGTTTTTTATATAATCAATTAGTTCTTTTCTAGTATCGTCTCGATAAGATTTCAATTTTTCAAGCCCCCTGTTAATGTCGGAGGAAGTTATGTAAAGTTGAATTCTTTGCCCATACAACATAAAAATAAAGATAGGTATGATCCAAACCATCCACATTAGCGGGTTAGAATTATCACTAGAGCTGAAAAGCTTGTCTAGACTTGTTGCATTAAAATCCAATAACAAAAAGAACTTTTTTTGCCAAATTAAATCTTTCAAAAAATTAAATCATTTTAAACAGATGTTACTCACATAATATCATGAATGCAAATGACATAGGAGTTAGATTATCTAAAATAGTAAAATGTACTATATTATGGGATGATTATGCACGTGATTTTTATTCAGTTGATTCAAGTTCATACATCTTAAAACCATCAGTTGTTGTCATCCCTCGTAATGAATCAGATATAATCAAAATTATACGATTTGCAAAAAAATACCAAATTTCAGTAACTCCACGAGGAGCAGGAACCGGACTTGTCGGTAGTGCTTTAGGAAGAGGAATAGTAATAGACATGAAAAATCTTGATGAGATAAAACTTGGAAATAATTTTGCCAAAGTGGGCGCAGGAGTTTTCAAGGGCCAACTTGATAAAATATTAGAAAAACATGGTAGGGTCATAGGTCCAAATCCTTCCATAGGTCCATTCTGCACAATTGGAGGGATGATTGGAACTAATGCCAGTGGGGCTCGCTCTTTGAAATACGGTAGTATGATAGACAATCTAATTGAAATCAGAATGATAAATTCTTCTGGCAAGATAATAAAATTACCTAATAAGACTGATTTAAAAAAAAATATCGGCATCATACCACCTAGGATTTCAGAATCATTTCCAAAAGTGTCCAAGAATTCCTGCGGATATAGAATTGACAAGATTCACTCAAAAAAAGACATGCATAAAATAATTGCAGGCTCGGAAGGAACTCTTGGCATAATAACATCTGCAAAAATTAAAACATTTGTACACCCAAAGAAGATTTTGTTACTTGTCATACATTACAAAACATTGTTAGAAGCAGTAAAAGACGTTCCAAGAATTACATCATTAAAGCCATCAGCTATTGAACTTGTAGACAGCAACATAGTAAAGCACATAAAAATTAAAATTCTTTCCAATACTGGTTGTCTTCTTTTTATAGAATTTGACGACAAGATTGAATCCAATAAGAAGTATATTCAAAAAATCATTTCAGGTAAAATAATCAGAACTGAATCAAATACAAATAAAATCAAAGAGTTATGGAGTTTTAGAAATTCTGCTCTTGCATTTAGTCTTAAAAGTATTACAAAGAACGAGACGATGCCTACTCTCATAGAGGATGCGGTAGTACCAGTAAAAAGACTGCCATTATTACTAAAAATACTAGACATCATTTCCAAAAAATATGACCTAAAAATGATCATTTACGGACATGCTGGAAAC
>JANXYF010000183.1 GCA_025350175.1 Nitrosopumilales archaeon
GGATGATATGATACTATATCAGAAAGATATAGTCAGAATTCGCGACGTATACATCAAGGGAGAAGAGACTCTCAAAGCCGAAGACAAGATTGTACAAAAGATGTTTACAAAAGATCTGCTTGACAAACCGTTTACAACTGCGGAGTTTTGTAACGCAATGGGGAAATATTCTAAAGCACATTCAAAAAATCCAGAGCGCAGTTTTGTTGTAACTGCATATGATTACGATGTTCCAGTTTATATCTCGACTCTAAAAGATTCTTCACTTGCATTGGACTTGGCTCCTCTGAGACTTGAAAACAAAATTCATAGCCTTGACTTTGTAAGGGAAATAATAGAGCAAGCTGCAATTCTATATCACTCAAAAAAATCTGGAATAGTTGAATTAGGCGGTGGTGTGCCAAAAAACACTGCACAGCAAACAGGCCCATTACTTGATCAAATACTTGGCCTTGGTCACGGTGGCCAGAATTATATCATACAGATCACAGATGCAAGACCTGATACTGGTGGGCTATCTGGTGCAACATTGCAGGAAGGAAAGAGTTGGGGCAAAGTAAAGGACGCTCATGAAGATGTGATAATGGTTTACACTGATGCAACTATTGCATTTCCAATACTTTGTCTTTATGCACTAAGCAACGAAAAACCTAGAAAACCAAAGCGATTGTATAAAAAATTGAACAAATACTATGACGACCTGTCAAAAGCATACTTTGCAAAAAACACTAGAACCAAACATTAGCAACTAGTTTTCTTCTAATTTTTTTATCCTGAAAATTGTCTATGTGAAAAAGAAAATCAAGTGTATTTTAAAATAATTGTTAATTGTCTAGAATCTACTAAATCTGGCTTTTTCGGTGTCTCTTTCACCCTTTGTTGCTTTCTTCCATTCTTTGTAATGTTCTTTGCAAAGGATGGCCTTTTTCAAACCATTTGGAATTCCCACGCCAGTTCCTTCTACCTTTGAGGGAGTAAGCGAACGAACTCCGTCCTCGCCACATTCTTTGACACTACACTTTGCACCTTTTGCTATGAGGCCCATGAGAGTTCTAAAACGCACTATTATATCAGATTTTTTAATATTTTATTCAAATCTGGATAGATTTTGACAGGCATACTCTAAGATATATGGTATAAATTATTGTCAGATGGCTAGTATAAAATGCTTAACAACTTTAGAGAGAGTCTAAAGCCGACCCTTCAGAATATTGGTAAAGTTTTTGCGTCTACTGGATTGTCTGCAAATTTCTGGACAGCTATTGGACTTTGTTTTGCATTTGCATCTGCAATCGTTTATGCTATTCATCTTGAATATTCTTTTGTTCTTGGAGGAATCTTGTTACTTGTTTCAGGATTTTTTGATATTGTAGATGGACAAGTTGCACGTATCACTGGAAAGACATCTAAAAAGGGAGCATTTCTTGATTCTGTCTTTGATAAAATTGCGGAAGTTGCAATATTTCTTGGAATTCTAATTGGCGGATATTCTCAGGGGTATCTAGTATTGTTAGCAATAGGACTATCTCTACTTGTAAGTTACACTAGGGCAAGAGCAGAATCTCTTGGAGTTCAACTTCAAGGCATAGGTATAGGGGAACGTGCCGAAAGGTTACTTGTAATTGCAATAATTGGAATGATTGGATTCCTAAATTACGCTGTAATAATTGTGGCAATAATTGCGGGAATAACATTTGTTCAGAGGATAATAACAACAGCTCGCGGAATAAAAGATTAGACTATCTCAGTCTGCCGGTCTGACGTCTTGAATCAGCTGATCTGATTTTTAGAATTCCAAAGTGTATTGCACATGAAATACAATACCATTTGAGTACGGTAGGTGATGCAATGTATGCTCCTTGAGCTCTTAGCTCTTTTGCTAAAGTATGTTCTACTAGATTTAATCTTGATGTTACCTTCTTTGCCTTGTCTCGTGGAACTGTAGCACCACAGTTTGTACACTGGATACGACCAGTAGATCCTTTTCCTCCTTTCTGTCTTCCACGACTAGCACGCTTTAGTGGCATGTTTTACCTGTAAGGTGCCTCTTTATAACGATATTTGACACCTAGGATTTACCTGTTTACTAGTTAATGGACATTTTAGTTGTCTATTGCAATCCCTGTTTGAAATCTGTCTATTCATTT
The DNA here is from genome assembly GCA_025350175.1 of Nitrosopumilales archaeon. Taxonomy (GTDB): domain Archaea; phylum Thermoproteota; class Nitrososphaeria; order Nitrososphaerales; family Nitrosopumilaceae; genus Nitrosotalea. The sequence continues at coordinate 2,148 of JANXYF010000183.1, forward strand.
GAGGTGATATTGTGAGATCTCTAGTTACACAATTCCATGTCTCTTAGAAAATTTAAATTTCATATTATCTTAGAGTCATCATGCGTGGCCTTTGTCATGTCTGTCTTACATCTAATGTGGATGTGTCTGTAGTAAAGGGCAAGATAATGTGTCAATCCTGTCTAAAGGGTCAGAAAAAAGACTAAATGGAAAGACACTGGCATCAAATTAAATGAAGATTGCAATTTTCTCTCATTGTACAATAGATGAGATATCTCAAAATGATATAGTAGAAACTGCTGGTGGTCCTGCATGTTATTGTGGACTGACTGCAAAAAATATGAAGTTTGAAATTGATCTTCATACCAAAGTGGGGACAGATTTTTCGTTTCGTACAGAACTTGAAAAAAAAGGAATCTTTCTTTCTCAGAGTTCTATTGTTGATACACCTACTACTAGATTCCTATTGAAAATATTTGGAACAGAGCGTGATCTCTATCTGAAAGCAAAATGTGATCCAATTGAATCCATAAAATCTGATGCTGATGCAGCAATAGTGAGTCCTGTATTTGATGAAGTATCGGAAGAAACACTAGATGCAATAAAAGAAAATTTTAATTTTACATTACTTGATCCTCAGGGGTACCTACGTCGAGTGGATAATACTGGTAAAATCTTTTTGGAAAAAACTCTACTTGACTTGTCTGGCATAACTGCAATTAAAACAGACCCTGATGAGGCATTCTATCTTACAGGTTTGAGAGACAAAGAAGCAATGATTGCATTACAAAAAAAAGGTGTTAAACATGTGCTTTATACTGACAAACAAAACATTACGATGCTTGCAAAAGATAGGATGTACCACCTAAAAATTCCAAATATATCAATAGGTGACACCACTGGAGTTGGGGACATATTTTGTGCAGCTTTTACTTGCTCTTATTTGAAAGAAAAAGATCCTATCTGGGCAATCTGTTTTGCTGTGGGTGCCGCACAAGCTGCACTTGAGACAAAAACTACTGGACTTGGAAAAGTGCCACTCGGTGGCGACACTGAAAGAAACGCTGCATATCTTTACAATTTAATGCAGTTCTCAAGTGTCTAGGCTTTTATTGAATGAGGTGTGAATCATACCTGTGAAGGTTGCAATATTTAGTCAGGATCATGAACAGACTGTAAAATCTCTAAAACTTTCACTTGAAAGCCATGGGATAGAAGCTGTAACTCTTGGAAAAAAGCCACTGGGAAATGATATTGACTATGTAATAGTAACAGGCGGAGACCGAGGAGTTAGAACATATTTCCATCATTTTACAAACTCGACAATTCCAGTGCTTGGTATAAACGAGTACGAGTCAAGCGGATTTTTAGCCCAGACTGATCTTAAACAATTTCCACTCTATCTTAACAGATTGAAAAAAGGTGATTTTTCAATTGAAGCCCTTCCAAGGGTTGGTGTAAAAATTGATGACAAACAAATCTATCCAGCATTAAATGATGTTGCAATATTCTCCTCAAAGAGTGCAACACTAGTAGAGCATGTCTTGCGAGTAAATGGAGAAGAGATTTGGCATGACAGCAGCGATGGCTTGATTATCTCAACTCCTATTGGCTCATCTGCATATTCCATGTCCGCAGGCGGTCCTGCGGTTTATCAAAATTCAAAAGTATTCTGTATTGTATCAGTAAACTCACTTGATATCACAAGACGCCCTCTAATAGTTCCTGAAGATACTTTGATTGAAATTGATGATATATCATCTAGTTTACGATGTGAAGTTGTGGTTGACGGAAAAGACAGATTCAAAGTTGACAAGATTGTTACATGTACCAAGTTTCCACAACCTGCAAATGTCATTAGGATGAAAAAGGATTCTACTACAGTATCAGCTCTTGCCAAAAAAGTAAAACTTGCAGATGAGCTATTGAATATGCCGCCAAGCTCCAAGTTGTTACTAAAGACACTCGAGTACGAAGGCTCTCTTACACAAAAAGAACTTGCTGAAAAAACTCTGCTTCCTGATAGGACTGTTAGGCTTGCCTTGAGTCACTTACTTGAGAAAGGATATGTCAAACGTAGAGTCTCATTACGCGATACTCGCCAGAGAATATACGAAATTCCAAAATAGTTCTTAGGCGCTGGCTGACGCTCTAATGAATGCTTCAAATGATTCTTCAGGATGACCTGGTCTACTACTGAACTCTGGATGGTACTGAACTCCTAGGTAGAATCTATGCGAGGGAATCTCTAATATCTCCATGCGTTTTTTGTTGTCACTATATCCTGAAAACTTCATGCCCTTTGAAGAGAATAACTCTAGGTATTTCTGATTAAATTCAAATCTATGCCTGTGTCTTTTTTGTATTTTATTGGATTTGTAAAGCTTGAACGCTAGTGTATTTTCTTCAACTGTAATATCATGTGCTCCAAGACGTAGTGAGCCGCCCTTGTTCTCAATTGATTTCTGTTCTGGTAAAAGATCAATTACTGGGCTTTCCGTACTGGGAGATACTTCAGTAGAGTTTGCATTTACCAATCCACATACATTTCTTCCAAAAGCTACTGCTGCCAGCTGAAAGCCAAAACAGATTCCAAGGTATGGAATATTTTTCTCTCTTGCATAGTTTGCAGTATTGATTATTCCTTCTGATCCTCTGTCTCCAAAACCCCCTGGAACAATTATGCCGTTGTATGATGCTAGTTTGTTTACATCGCCGTTTAGTTCTTCAGAGTCTATCCAATCAATTATTACGTTTTTGCCAATCTTTGCACCAGCATGTTTTAGTGCGTGATTTACACTTACATAACTATCTGCAAGTTTGACATATTTGCCAACCATTGCAATTCGTACTGATTCTTTTGTATTTTGAAATGAATTTATTATTGCATTCCACTTGTCCCAGTTTGCAGAAGTATTAACCAGTCCAACTTTTCCAAATTTCTTGAATATTACGTCAATTATTCCCTGATCATATAGCATCTGTGGAACTAACAGAATTGATTCTGCATCATGACATGAAAATACATCACGTTCTGTAACGTTTGAAAATAATGAAATCTTTTTCCTTGCAGCCATCTCAAGTGGTCTTGTACATCGGACTGCAAGTAAATCTGGCTGGATACCAATTCTTCGTAGTTCCTGAACACTATGTTGAGTGGGTTTTGTTTTTTGTTCTCCCACCACATCCAGGGAAGGTGCAAGAGTTACGTGAACAAAGATTACACTTTCAGGACCTTCCTCTAATCTCATCTGTCTTAATGCTTCAAGAAACGGTAGACTCTCAATATCGCCTACTGTTCCACCACATTCTACTACTAGCATGTCAAGACCCTCAGTTTTAACTATCTTTCTTATTCTGTCTTTGATTGCGTCTGTTACATGTGGGATTATCTGTACACAAGCTCCTAGGTACTCCCCACGTCTCTCGGCCTCTATTACACTCGAGTAAATCTGTGCTGTTGTAATATTGTGAGTTCTTGGTATGTTTTGATTTAGAAATCTCTCATAGTTTCCTATGTCCATATCGCACTCTCCGCCGTCTTCTGTGACAAAGACCTCTCCATGTGCAATAGGATTCATTGTTCCTGCATCATAGTTCAGATATGGATCAAATTTCACACAAGAGACTTTTTGATTAGAAAGCTGAAGTAATTTTGCAATAGAAGATGAAACTACTCCTTTTCCAAGGCCAGACATGACTCCTCCTGTTACGAAAATGTATTTTGTAGACTCGGTCTGCATATCTATGATGGATTGGAGGTCTTTTTATTTCTTATTCTGGGACTGTAGATTTCTTTAGGCTCTTTGTAAAAGATTCAATTTTGCCTTCGATCTTTTCTGATGACGCATTTTCTATTAGTCGTAAAAACGCACTTCCTACAATTATTGCATCTGCTCCAGATTTTATTATGAATCTTGCCTGATCTGGATTGCTTACACCAAATCCAACTGCGAGAGGAATTTTGCCATAGATTATCTTTTTAGCATTCTTTATTGCATGTGCGGTGTAATTTTGAAATTGTTGTTGACCTCCAGTGGTTCCAAATACTGATACCAAATATAGAAAACCTGATGAAACATCTGATATCTTCTTGATTCTCTGAGGTGTTGTATTTGGCGAGATTAGAAATATTGTATCCATCTGATGTTTCTTTGCTGCTTGAAGAAAATCTTTTGATTCATCAACTGACATGTCAGGAAGAATTAATCCATCAATTCCTGCCTTTTTTACAATGGATATGAATTTCTCATACCCATGTCTGTAAAGGAGATTTGTATATGTCATCAAAACAAGTGGTATGTCTGTCTCTTTGCGAATTTTTTTTACTAGAGTGAGAAACTTGACAAAATTCATTCCTTTTTGTAATGCATGAAAACCCGCATTTTGAATTACAGGTCCATCTGCTAAAGGATCTGAAAATGGCATTCCAAGTTCTATTATGTCGGCTCCTCCCTTTACTAATCCGCGAACTGCAGATATGGTCCCTTTTTCATTTGGAAATCCTGCCATGACATATGCTATCAAGGCCTTTTGGTTTTTGGACTTGAGGTCTTGAAATTTACTTTTTATTCTTGACATTTTTACTCAAATATCTCCCAACTTCTTCCACGTCTTTGTCACCTCTTCCTGATAATGTTACAACTATGCTCTCACTCTTTGGCATGTTCTTTGCAATTTTTATTGCATATGCAATTGCATGTGCTGATTCAAGAGCCGGTATGATTCCTTCGTGTTTTGAAAGTAAAAGAAATGCCTCTACAGCTTCCTTGTCATTTACTGCATCATACTTTACCCTCTTTGCATCTTTTAGATACGAATGTTCTGGGCCAACTCCTGGGTAGTCTAATCCTGCTGATATGCTATGTGTTTCACTAATTTGTCCCTCTTTGTCTTGTAGGAGATATGTAAGCATTCCATGAAGAATTCCTTTTGATCCAGCTACTAGCGTTGCAGAATGATGACCACTCTTAATTCCTTCTCCTCCAGCTTCAATTCCAAACATCTTGATGTCTTCATCAATTAGTGGATAGAAAGTTCCAATTGCATTTGAGCCTCCTCCAACACATGCTACCACAGAATCTGGTGCTTTTTTTTCTAATTCTTTCATCTGTGAAAGAATTTCGTTTCCTATGACTGATTGAAAGTCTCTTACCATTACTGGATATGGGTGGGGACCAACTGCTGATCCTAAAAGATAGTAAGTTGTTTTTACATTTGTAATCCAATCGCGTATTGCTTCATTGATTGCATCCTTGAGGGTCTGTGTTCCTTCTTTAACTGGATGTACTTTAGTTCCAAGTAAATTCATTCTAAAGACATTTATCTTTTGTCGTTGGGTATCTTTGTAGCCCATGTAGACTTCGCCATGTAATCCTAACGCAGAGCATGCCATGGCAGTTGCAACACCATGTTGTCCTGCACCTGTTTCTGCAATGATTCTTTTTTTCTTCATTCTTTTTGCAAGTAACCCCTGACCTAGCGTGTTGTTTATCTTGTGGGCTCCCCCGTGCAACAAATCCTCTCTTTTAAGATATATTTTTGCACCACCTGCAAATTCTGTTAGGTTCCTTGCAAGGTATAGCGGAGTAGGCCTTCCAGCATACTGTGTCAGGTAATAGCGTAATTCTTTCTTAAATTCTGCATCGTCTTTGTACTTTAGATATGCCTCTTCTAGTTCCTCTACTGCAGGAACTAGGGTTTCAGGAATGTATCTTCCTCCAAATTCTCCAAATTTGCCATTCTTTGGGTATTTTAGTTTCATATTGCTAATACCAACTCTTCTACTAATCCCTTGATATCTTTACTCTTCATTATACTGCTACCAACAAGAAATGCATCTGCGCCACATTTACGTAGAAATTGAATGTCTTTTGGTGATTCTATTCCACTTTCTGATATTATGATCCTTTTCTCATTTTTGTCTTTTAAGATGGTCTTTGTTGTTTGAAGATCAATTTCCAAAGTGTCTAAATTGCGATTATTTATCCCAAGTATGTCTGCCTGAGTTTTTGTAGAATCTGTAAATTCTTTCTTTGTATGAGATTCTAACAATACTAGTAGGTTCTTTTTGTGTGCATATGAAATAAAATCATCAATATCGCTTGCAAAATTTTTATCAAATATTGCCTGTATTAGTAGAATCGCATCAGCTCCCAATTTTTCAGCAGCGTCGATTTGAACTTTATCCACCACTATATCCTTCATTAAAAGCGGGACTTGAACTTGTTTGCGAATTTTTGTGAAATATTCTGGCGAGCCATTAAACAGGTAGGGCTGTGTCAAGACTGATAGTCCAACTGCCCCTCCTTCTACCATCTGCTTTGCAATTAAAACAGGATCAGAAATTTCTCGAATGTCTCCAAGAGATGGAGAGGAAAATTTTACTTCAGTTATCAGTGATGCATGTTTGTTGTTTCTAATTTGTTCAATTAGATTTTTTCCTGAATTGGAATTTTTGTAATTGATTTCATACACTTTATCATTTATTGCCTTTTGTGAATTATTGGCAAGTTTTTCTAACATGTCTTTCATTTCTTTTCAAAAGCCTCCAACTTTGTTACATCTCCACAATATTTGATAAAATCTCTAAAGAGATCATATGCCTTTCCATTTTTAATTGTCTGGAGTGAAATGCTTAACGCTTCATCAAATTTTTCTGAAAATCCTCCGACTATCAATCCTGCTGCTGCATTGAGAGCAGTTATCTCCAACATTGGCTTTTTGGCAGTTCCGTTGAGAACTGATACAAAGGCACTGATTGCCTCATCTTTTGTTGAGACCTGAAGATCCGATAGTTTAGCTTTACTCAAACCAAGTTCTGTTGGATCTAATACAGAGCTTGTTACTTCACCCTTGTTTAATTGATAAATGTAATTTTTGGATGTTGTGGATAACTCGTCAAGACCATCTTCGGAAATTACTGTCATCACACTTTCTGACCCCTTTGATTCTAACAGCGATATGACTCGACTAAGATACTCTTTTGAATATACTCCAACAAGCTGATGTTTTACTGATACGGGATTTGTTAGAGGGCCTAGAAGATTAAATGCAGTCCTTTTACCTATGATCCTTCTTGCTTCTGCAACATTTTTCATGGCTGGGTGAAACTTTGGGGCAAACATGAATCCTATTCCAAACTTTTCAATTATCTCTTGAACTTTATTTGGTTCCATGTTCAGATCGTATCCGAAATATTCAAAAATATCTGCACTTCCGCTAATTCCAGAAGATGATCTGTTTCCATGTTTTGCAACTACTACTCCTGATGCTGCAATGACAAATGATGCAGTAGTTGAAATGTTAAACGTACTCATACTGTCTCCACCAGTTCCACAAACATCGATTATGTTCTGATCTATTTTGGGACGTATGTGTATTGCATTCTCGTGCATTTTATCTAGCATTGAAAGAAGTTCTTGGTCAGTCTCTCCCTTTTCTGTCAAAGCTCTGAGAAAATTTGTAGTCTCATCAACAGAAATTTTTCCAGATAGAATTTCGTTCATGATTTGAGACATCTCATCATAGCTGAGGTTCTTGTTGGATGAAATCTTGATGATGTACTCTGAGATCATTTTTGCACCAACTTGATAAAGTTACTTAGAATTTTCTTACCTTCGCTAGTCATGATTGACTCTGGATGAAATTGAACTCCTTCAATTAGATATTTTTTGTGACTTACTGCCATTATCTCTTTATCATCCTGGGCTACTGCAGTCACTTTTAGGTCATCTGGAATTATTGTCTTGTCACCAACTAAGGAATGATATCGTGTAGCTCTGAATGGATTTTGTACTCCTTCAAAGAGGGGAGACTGGACATATTCTACCTGACTTGTTTTTCCATGTCTTACATTTCCTGCATTGACAACTTTTCCTCCAAATGCATGTATGATTCCTTGATGACCAAGACATACTCCTAGTATGGGTTTTGTTGGACCTAATTCCTTGATAACTTTGGTACATATGCCGAAATATTTTTCGTCCTCTGGAGTTCCAGGGCCTGGAGAAATTATTATTGCGTCATAGTTTCCCTTTTTGATGTCTTCTATTGTTATCTTGTCATTTCTAATTACATCTGATTCTACATTTAGCTCTCCGAGTAGCTGGGCGATATTATACACAAACGAATCATAATTATCTATGATTAAAAATTTCATTTTGATGCCTCCTTTAAGGCTGATATCATTGCATTTGCTTTGTGTTCTGTTTCCATCCATTCGTTTTGGGCAATCGAGTCTGTAACTATGCCTGCTCCTGTCTGGATGAATCCCTTTGAACCGTTCATGAATATGCTTCTTATCGCGATTGCAAAGTCGCAACAGCCATTAAATGAAAAATATCCTACCGCACCTGCATATGGGCCTCTTGTATCTGGCTCTAATTCATCAATTATCTCCATGGCTCTAATCTTTGGAGCACCTGAGACAGTTCCTGCTGGAAAGACTGCTTTCATGGCATCATACATGTCATATTTTTTATCCAAAGTTCCTACTACATGAGTAACTATGTGCTGAACATGGCTAAATTTTTTGACTGCCATTAGTTCTTTGACATGCACAGAGCCGTATTTGCATACCCGCCCAATGTCATTTCTTCCAAGATCTACTAACATTGTGTGCTCTGCAAGTTCCTTCTCATCGTGCAGCAGTTCTTCTTTTAGCTCCTCGTTTCTCTTCTCATCTTTTGTAATTGGTCTTGTTCCTGCAATTGGAAATGTCTCTACCTGATTTCCTGTAATTCGCAATAACATTTCAGGACTGGAACCGATTATAGTTCGCGGTCCTAGTTTCATGTGGTAAAGATATGGCGAAGGATTGATCTGTCTTAGAATTTTGTACACTTTGAGATAATCTCCATCTGCATCAAAATTGAATTTTCTCGAAAGTACAACTTGGAAAATATCTCCATCGTGAATGTATTTTTTTGCTTTTTTTACCATTTCTACAAATCTATCTTGATCCAAATTCTCTGATATTTCTGAGGCTGAAAACTTGCCGCAATCTACATTTGAGAATGATATTTCGTCTATTCTATTTTTATCATAGTAAAAGTAGAATGATTTTTTTTCTTTGTTGTCATAAAGAATACCATCTGTGTATATGCCAAATTCCATCAAAGGCTCTTCAGAACCTTTGTGTGAATTTGGAATGTCTTCCCACAGTCTTATTGCATCATAATTGATAATTCCCACCGCACCTCCAAGATATCGATACTTTTGATCATGTATTTTGTAAACTAGTTTTTTAATTTCAGACAAGGGATCCTTTGTTTGAATTGTCATGGCACCTCCACTTTTGTAATGGAGTACAACCTTGTCAGAATATCCTTTGATGATTATTGTAGGGTCAAAACCAATTAGAGATGTCTCTGATAGTTCTTCCGGTCCTGTAAGGGATTCAAAGAAAAACGAATAATCAAATTCTCGTGATATTTTGTTATATAGATCAAATTGAGGGCCAGTATAGTCTAGAGGTATTATCTTAAGGCTTGAATGTCCAAATGTAGCCACCCATGGACAAACTCATTGCCTTCTCTATTTAAAATTAAGCCATACCTATATTGATGTAATTACGGTATGGTACGGTACCTTTATATCCGATCTGGCTGTATATGATGCATGTCTCAGATCCTGATTCCAGAGTTTGGCAAGACCAAGTCACTGCTATTCCAAGACCTGTATTTTGTAGCAAAAAA
>JANXYF010000044.1 GCA_025350175.1 Nitrosopumilales archaeon
AGTTGTACCAAATACAAACGAATTTGATCCAAGTGACAAAGAGGCCCAAGATAAAATAAATAATTTTTCAAGTGAACTTACTGGATTGATGGAAGATAACAGTCTTGATAAAGCACTGAAAAAAATTATAGAGTTTTCTGCACATTTTAACCAATATTTTCAGAAAAAGGAACCGTGGAAAGGTGGAGATGGTTCAAACAACTGTGTCTTCATATCTGTAAATGCTGTCAAGAGCTTGGCAATTTCACTTTGTCCATTTTTGCCTGAATCCTCTCAAAGAATATGGGAGCAACTTGGCATGAGCGGTAATGTGTCGGAACAATCTTGGAATTCTATATCTAAAATCGAAATAAAAGAAGGCCACAAGATAGGTCCTGCTTCCCCCCTCTTCAAAAAGGTGGAGGCATCTGATATTGAATTGCACAAAGCAAGACTTGGAAAATGAGTCTTGAATGGATTTCACGAGACGGTAAGCTATTACTTGGAGCAAGAATTGTTAGAACTTTTTCATATGGATTTCTTAGTGTAATTCTTGCAATCTATCTAAAACTAATCGGGTTTAATGATATTCTAATTGGTCTAGTGCTTACTGCTACTCTAGTAAACGGCGTATTTTTCAATCTCTTTTCAAGTGCTTATGCCGATAAGATAGGCAGAAGAAAAATTCTTGTCTTGTATGCAGTTTTAATGATAATTTCATCTGTTATATTTTTTGTAACAGACAACTATGTAGCTCTTATCATTGCAGCGCTTGTCGGAACTATAAACGTCACAGGATCTGAAGTTGGAGCATTTTTGTCATTAGAACAAGCATTATTGCCACAAACTGTACGTGATGTACAAAAAAGAAATTCTATATTTGCAATTTACAATACTGTTGGAACTTTTGCCATGTCTGCAGGAGTACTAGTTTCAGGTTTGCCTTCTATATTGCAACAACATTATGGATTTGATCAAATTGGTGCGATAAAATCTCTTTTTCTAATTTATGCTGCATGTGCAATAGTAGTTCTTGCGATTTATCTAGTACTTTCTAAAAGTATTGAAGTAAAAGACGGTGCACCAAAATCAGGTCTTTCAACAAAAAACATCTCTCCAAAATCTAGGGGCATAATTGCAAAAATGTCTTCGCTTTTCGCAGTTGATTCTTTTGGAGGTGGTTTTGTAATACAAAGTATAGTTTCATTCTGGTTTTATACTAGATTTGGAGCAGATCTGTCTACACTATCTTACATCTTTGCAATTGCTGGAGTGCTTACTGCCTTGTCTTTTATGGCGTCTACAAAACTTGCCTCAAAAATTGGATTAGTAAACACGATGGTGTTTACTCATATTCCATCAAATATTTTATTGATAATACTTGCATTTGCTCCCACATTCTCAATTGCCATTTCTATATACTTTGCAAGGATGAGCATCTCTCAGATGGATGTGCCAACTAGGCAGTCATACCTTATGGGAGTAGTACATGAAAATGAGCGAATTCAAGCAGCTGCAATAACAAATACCTCAAGAAATATTGCTCAAGCAGTAAGCCCTTCACTTAGTGGAATTATAATTCAGGCACTCTCACTTTCTGCACCATTTGTCTTTGGGGGAGTCTTAAAAATTGTATATGATATGGGACTATTTTTTAGTTTTAGAAAGATAAAGCCACCTGAAGAATTATAATTCTACCTAGATTTTTCAAGATAAGATAAAATTCCTGTGTAGTCTATATCTCCAAGTCCTTCCTTGATTGCTTTTTGATAAATTTCATTTGCAAGTTTGGACATTGGCATATTTGCTCCAAATTCTTTTGCAGTATGACTGATTTCATCAAGATCTTTTTGCATCATTTTAAGAAAGAAACTAGGTTCAAAATTTCCATTTACCATTTTAGGTCCCTTGTTGACACTCATTCCTGTCTTAAAATATGTCGAATTTAGAACCTCAAGAAATGTCATGGGGTCAAGCCCAGATTTTTTTGCAAGTATGATTCCTTCGGATAATGCAAGGGCAAGAATTGCAATCTGTGAATTCATTGCAAGCTTCATTGCATGTCCAGAACCGTTCTCTCCCAAAAGAAATGTTTTCTCTCCAATTAAATCAAAAACTTTTTTGCATTTTTCATAAATCTCTTTTTTACCTCCCACCATTACAATCATCTGGCCTTTTTCAGCCAAACTTGGTCCTCCCATTACCGGGGTATCAATCATTGAAATTCCCTCATCTGAAAATTTCTTAGCGATGCTTCTTGATGAGATGGGACTGATTGTACTCATGTCTGCAACAATTAATCCATCATGTTTTCCATGGATTATCCCGTTATCTCCAAAAGCCATTTGTTCTATAACTGAAGCGTCTTTTAGTATAGTTATAACTAATTCACATTTACTTGCAAGTTCTTTCGGCGAGTCTACAACTTCAATTCCAAAATTTTTCAGAGATTCTGCTTTTTGTCTAGTTCTATTATGTGCTGAAATTTTATGACCTGATGAGGCCAAACGCTTTGCTATGGCACTTCCAAGAAGACCTGTACCTATTATTCCAACATTCATTACAAGGTGATTTCTTTGATGGTATTTTTTTCTATTGGCATGAAAATGAGCGCAAATGATATCTCTGGGACTAGAGATGATTAATTATGGAAAAAATTAGAGCATGTCCAATATGCCCAAATTGTGGTTCAAAAAAGTTTGATAGGATTCCTTCCGATGAAACAATCGTAAAATGTGTAAACTGTGGAAAACAGATAGTGATCTAACAGTACGTTGCTAATTTTGTCCAATATCTGATTCTACCGTAAATTTATTGCCTGTTTTTGAATAATTGTAAGTTTTTATTTCCTTGATTTCCAGTGTCTGTCATGGCTAAAAGTTGGAAAGATGCAGATGTAAATTTAGATCTTATAAAAAATCAAACAATTGCAGTAATTGGCTATGGCATTCAAGGACACGCCCAGGCAAATAATCTCAAAGATTCTGGTCTCAAGGTTATTGTTGGCTTGCAAGAATCAGGTGCAAGCTGGAAAAAAGCCCAACAGGATGGTCATCAAGTAATGTCTATTCCACAGGCGTGTGAAAAAGCAGACATTATTCATATTTTGATTCCAGACATGGTCCAGTCAAAGGTCTACAAAGATCTAATTGAGCCAAACTTGAAGGCAGGAAAAGCATTATCATTTTCTCATGCAGCTGCAATTCACTGGGGCTGGATACATGCTCCAAAAGATGTGGATGTAATTATGGTTGCACCAAAGGGACCTGGTTCCAAAGTTCGTGAAACATATCAACAAGGATTTGGAACTCCATCAATTGTTGCAGTATTTCAGGATTATACAAAGAAAGCTTGGGAGCGAACACTTGGAATTGCAAAGGGTCTTGGTAGTACAAGAGCTGGTGTTATTGAAACTACATTCAAAGAAGAAGTGGAAACTGATTGGTTCGGAGAACAAGTAGACCTCTGTGGCGGTTCTGCGTCAATGGTAATGAATGCATTTGAGACTTTGGTAGAAGCGGGATATCAGCCAGAGATTGCATACTTTGAGGTTCTACATGAATTGAAATTGATAGTAGATATGATTCAAAGATATGGCATTGCAGGAATGTATCGAAGAGTAAGTGAGACTGCACGATATGGTGGGCTAACAAGAGGTCCAATGGTTATGGATAAAGATGTTAAAGAAAAGATGAAGAAAGCATTGAAGATGATTCAGGATGGAACGTTTAACCAAGAATGGATCTCTGATTATCAAAAGAATGGTAAGAACTCATTTGACAAATACATGCAACAGATAGATGCACATCAGATAGAAAAAGTAGGAAAGAACATGAGAAAAATGATGTGGCCTGACTCTACTGAATAAAATTACTTTTTCTTTAATAGATTAGTCTGAATAAAATCAATTATTGCTGAAAGTGGAGTTCCTGGACCAAAATTTCCTAATACTCCGCCTTTTTCAAGTTGCGACTTGTCATCTTCTGGAATGACTCCTCCACCTATTACTAGAACATCCTTGATGCCTTTGTCCTTGATTGCTTTGGCTACTCTTGGAAATAGTGTGAGATGAGCTCCGTTTAGAAGACTGAGTGCTACGACGTCAATGTCTTCATCTTCAACTATTTGGGCAATTCTTTCCGGAGTTGCAAATAATCCTGAATAGATTACTTCCATTCCTGCATCTCTAAACGCTCTGCATAAGACAAGAGCTCCTCTATCATGACCGTCAAGACCTAAC
>JANXYF010000002.1 GCA_025350175.1 Nitrosopumilales archaeon
TTAGGATAAAATGCCTTTTATAGATGAGAAACTTCTCTATCCAAAGATGCTGGAGACAATTTCTAAATCGCCAATGCAGATAGTAACAAAACACAAATGGCCGGTAGTTTTTGTGCTCGCAGGCTTAATAGTCGGGTTATCTGGATTCACGGCAATACAGGATGCGCATGCTCAATTTGGCCCATTAGGAAATTTAGCAAATCCTGCTAAAACTAATGAGCTTCACTGTGCTCAGCCGATGATACCTCCGGGTAATGGAACGTTTGGTGGAAGTAATGCACCATGTATAGACACAGGAGATACCACCTTCATGTACGCAGCAGCAGTCTTCGTCATGATTATGACTCCTGGCGGTGTAGGATTCTTGTATGGAGGTCTTACAAGAAGAAAGCACTCTCTAACAGTAATTTTACAGGCATTCATGGTCTATGCAATTGTCAGTGTTCAATGGGTAGTCTTTGGATACTCGATAATGTTTGGTCCTTCTGCTGATTCTGTTGGATTTATCGGAAACCTTGACTGGGTAGGCTTGAATAACGTATCGCACAATGCGCCAGCCGATGTATATGCTCCAACTATTCCACACTTAGCCTATGTGATGTTCCAGCTTATGTTCGCTGCCATCACTCCGTCACTTGCCATAGCTGGTTATGCTGACAGAGTAAAGATGAGTGCATTCTTGATACACATTGTATTGTGGACCACATTCATCTATGATTTCGTAGGACATGCAAACTGGTCTCTTGCAAGTCAGGGTACCGCGATGGGCTGGTTAGCCAAGATTGGTACAGAAGACTTTGCGGGAGGAACAGTAATTCACATCACCTCAGGATTTGCAGGCTTAGCTACTGCAATGTTCTTGGGAAGAAGAATAGGATATGGTAAAGCACCATTTGAACCACACTCAATTCCACTTATAATATTGGGTGCATCATTACTTTGGTTTGGATGGTTTGGTTTCAACCCTGGTAGTGCAGGATTTGCTGGTTTCCTAGAAACACAAGCATTCCAGAATACCAACATTGCAACTGCGGTTGCAGCAATATGGTGGATGTTCTTAAGCTGGGCACATACAGGAAAGACTAGCGCCATAGGTGCAGTTAACGGAGCTGTTGCTGGATTAGTAGCAATTACGCCAGCCTCTGGTTTCATTGGAACATGGGCATCAATTATAGTAGGATTTGCATGCGCAACAGTCTGCTTCTACTGTGTATTAATCAAGAACAGGGCAAGAATAGATGA
The DNA here is from genome assembly GCA_025350175.1 of Nitrosopumilales archaeon. Taxonomy (GTDB): domain Archaea; phylum Thermoproteota; class Nitrososphaeria; order Nitrososphaerales; family Nitrosopumilaceae; genus Nitrosotalea. The sequence goes on from JANXYF010000002.1 coordinate 1,243, forward strand.
TGCTCTGGATACTTGGGGTGTACACGGAATGGGTGGTGTTGTAGGTGCATTACTTACAGGTGCATTCAGTGAAGTCAGAATTAACCCATATGCACACAACGGTCTCTTCTTTGGAAACCCAATGCAGTTTGTAATTAACTGTATGGGAGCAGGATTTGGTGCAGCTTGGTCATTTGGCATGACTTACATCATTTGGAGAATCCAAGATGCAATTTGGCCAGGTGGAGTTAGAGTAACACCAAAGGAAGAAGAAGTCGGATTGGACATATCTCAAGTCGGCGAACACGCGTACTCTGGATTCGCAGAGTAAACTATTCCCTCTCTTTTCATTTTTCTGTTTTGCAAGTCACACTTAATTGATTATTTTTTCTAAATTGAGAAACAGTAAATAGATGTCAATTTACCAAACTTTGTAAATGGTAGATAGGTGGATAGCTTTTGTTATACTACAATTTGTTAGTGCGACCTTGGGATTTGGTTTTTGGTATTTTGTTGATCATAGTTTCATCTTTCTAATGGTGGGGGGACTCTTCTTTACACTTGGTACATTTGGTGCCACACGATGGGGCTTTGACAAATGGAGAAGTAAAAACAAACCAAGAAAACGAGAAAAGAAACGATAATTTTATTTTCCTGACGTTTGAATTTTTTATTTTCATATAATGGTATCTTTATATCAATCACAATTTGCACTCTACCTGTAGATATTCTTGTCAGCAAAAAAACAGCCATTTAGTAAAAAGAAACGTCTTGCAGTCTTTGCTATAATTACAATGATTGGAATATCATATGCGTTTTATAATTCACAAATTAATTCTGGCTTTAAACATTCGATGACAATTAACTTTGATTCATATCAAAATGGGACAGTCCCAGAAGGTTTTGCAGATGGATCAATTGACCACAAGTTTTCTTGGATGGTACGAGCAGAACCTAGTGCACCATCTTTACCAAATGTGATGCAAAGAGTACCTGTCAATGATTCATCATCTGACTATCACTATCAACTAATTCCAAATTCACCAACTGTTGATACTGAAAATGTTACCATGAGTTTTAAAATTGTATCAGGCAGCCAAGCCAAATCTGCCGGCATGATTCTTAGATTCATTGACACAAAACATTACTTTGTTTTGATGGCAGATTCGGATAAAAACAGGCTCTCTTTATGCAAAGATACACCTGACTTTCTGATATGCAACTATGACAAGACTGTAACAATTGCCCCAGGGCAGTGGCATACACTAAAGGCACTAATCTCTTCACAAGGAATTGCTGCATATCTTGACGGTACGATAATAATACGGGCAAATGATCACAACTATCTGTCTGGTCAAGTTGGAATGTGGACCAAGAAAGACACTGGTGCATACTTTGACGATGTCAAGGTAGAATACTAGATTATCTTGTACACCACCAGTCTGAAAAAAATGACTGTTGGAGTTTTACAAAATTGGAGTTTGTTGGAGAATCTACTATAACTACACCTTGGGAATATGTATTGATGCTGTCATAGTATGGAAACGCACCATTTCTATCAAATTGATGTGAAAATGTTCCATGTGAAAAAATTACTGGACTTGAAAACCAACCATCTGGACCATGCTGTCCACTACCACTAATTATCATGTGATTTACTGTATCCAAGTTTACCCAAGTAACAGTGCCCCTTTTGGGATTGTAATCTGACATGGGATGAAACAAGAGCCCTGTCCACACCCTGTGATGAAAATAGCATGTGTCTTACTTGTCTGGGTATAGGCAAATGTTGAAGGAATTGTACTAGCTAAAACAAGGACAAAACATAATGCAATTATTTGTACAGGTATGCCTTTCACGATGTTATGATATGGACCAAGTCCTATTAACATTACAAATTCGTTTCAAGCCTGATTTTGAAATGATTAAACTTGAACACTAAAATTGCAAGCAACTTTTCATTATTCTATGACACTAGATGACAAAGCCGAAAAATTTCTCAAGACTCAGATGATACTTGCCGTAATACCTACATTTGTTACTCAAATATTTGCATTTTATAGAATACGAAAACTAGTCTATGGGATAATAATTGAAGTGCTAATATTTTTTGTAGACTTGGTAATACAGATGAGTATTTCGTGGCCATTTGGAATGATTATTTCATTGCCAATATCAGTTCTAACTCCTCTTTACTTTATTCGAAAGTGGACTTTGGAATTTAATAAAGTCAGGGGCATGTTCTAAATAGTTTATACTGAATCAAAGTAATAAAATGAAAAGAGAGGGGGTGATTGTTTTTAAATCACTTGCCAAGGTCTTGTAGCGAAAGTAATCGCATATCCAACTGCTATCACTATTGATTGATAGGCCACATTTACATATGGAATTGGTTTTACGATTGGGTCGCCTGTTACCACGACTGTTTGTCCTGGACCTAGACCTGGACCGATGCTTGCTATGTTAAGCTGTGTGTGCATGTGATATACTGCTGGTTCGAGTGCCTTGATGGTTAGTGTGTATGGAACTACTCCGTTAGCTGGTATTGTAATTACGTTACCAGGTGGATCTCTTGCCATAATTTCCCATCTATTACCAGCGTTTGGTGAATCACCGTAAACGGTGTACCATCCTCGCATGTCTCTATTTACAAGACTTACGAATTTGCCAGATACAGTCAAAGTGTCTCCTGTATGAACAGATTGTTTTGACCAAGTCTCACCATCTATTCTTACGAAACGACTCTGTAGTTGTGCCTGGACACCATGTGCTTCAGCATGTTGGAACATTTGTGCCATTGATGGTCCAACTGCTCCAAGTGCTACTATCACACTTATTGCAGCCACAATAAACTTCTTATCGACCATATTGAACTGAAACAAATGAGAAACTACAACGATATATATTTTGCCCTGCCTGATCCAATTAACAATAGTACATGTGTATAACATCCATGTTAATCATGGATAACATGATTTTTAGTGTATGATTATTACAATATTATGTCTTAATTTTAAGTATTATTGATATTGTTTTGGGTCTAAAAATATGAGAATTATATTTGATCTTATAGAAATTATAACTTATGGTTTAAATAACTATCAACCATTCAACACTCCATGGCACAAATGCCCGCACTAATTCCAAAAGAAGTCGAAATCCAGAGACTGAAAAAGATCTGGCTTATCGTCATCGCATTGGGATCTATTGCAGCATCAGTAGAGGTTGATAACTTCGTAGACGGATCTTTACACCAGACATCAATCAGAGATAGTGCCTTCACACCAGCACACTGGTGGTTATACAGCCACTTCATTGCTCTTCCAGTCGGTTGGGGAATGGTAGCTGTTTATGACAGAAAGGTACCAATTCTGAGAGGTCCAAACAACTCAATGAACACAGGTCTTAAGATGACCATCCTTGGTTACTTGGCAACAATGTTTACCATTGGTGTTAATGAGATGTGGCACTTCTGGTATGTAGAGGAGATCTTTGCAGTTCCAAACCACTGGATGTTTAACATGGGTGTCGTCGTTGCTTTCATGGGCGCACTTGCCTATGTAGTAAGAGTATACGCACGACTCGTAGAACTTGGAGCAGAAACCCCAGGAGAGAACCCATATGTTGCAGAAATGTACAAGATGGCCCTCGAAGGCAAATTGTACAGTAGATCAATCCCATAAACGCGCAAAAGCGCATCTTTTATTATTTTTCTCAAGCGATCAAACTAACGTGAGTTGTACAATATCTTGGGAAAAGATTTAAAAGCATACGATTATCATTAAATCCAAATGACCTTACCAAAAGGATTCGGTTCTGGTGGCGGAGCTTCAAGTTCCGACGTAAGCAAAATGATAGGACGACGTGTAGAAGATCACTTCGGAATTATCACAGCTTTCTTCCTCGCATTATGGGGAGGCACATGGGCCGGAATAGCAGTTGCTGTAGTATACTATCCTTGGGCATATCCACCGCCAAGCGCACACTTTGCATTAACTTGCCTTACAATCATCGAGGCAATTGGTTACATGTTCTGTGTAAAAGTGGTTACTGAAGGTACCTCAAAAGCGAAGACATACAACGGCGCAATCGCTGGCATAATTGCAGCAGTAGCGATCTTAACCATAATTACTGATAGTGTCTTCTTCGGATAGATAATCCTCTTTTATCTTTTATTTTATTACAAACTAACTCTAGTTGAATTTGTCCTGCTGATCTCGCACTTCATAAAATTTTATATACGTCACTTCATTCATACAATCCAATGGTCTGGCTAAGACGATGTACTCACTACTTATTCATAGTAGTGGTAGCAGTCAACTCGACCTTGTTGACAATCAACGCAGGAGACTACATCTTCTATACTGACTGGGCTTGGACATCATTTGTGATATTTACATTATCACAATCACTGATGCTCGCAGTCGGTGCAGCATACTATCTAACGTTTACTGGAGTTCCAGGAACGGCAACATACTATGCACTGATAATGACAGTGTATACGTGGATAGCAAAAGGTGCATGGTTCTCCTTAGGATATCCGTACAGTTTCATCGTGGTACCAATGTGGATTCCATCGGCAATACTGATGGACTTGGCATATTGGGCAACAAAGAGAAACAAACACTCTTTGATCCTAATAGGCGGTGTACTCTGTGGAATGTCCATGTCGTTATTCAACATGATCAATCTAATCACAATAGATGATCCTCTTGAGACTGCTTTCAAATATCCAAGAACCACATTGCCTCCATACATGACACCAATAGAACCGCAGGTAGGAAAGTTCTATGACAGTCCGGTAGCTTTGGGTGCAGGCGCTAGTGCCGTGTTAACGGTTACAATGACTGCATTAGGAACCAAACTAACAACATGGACTTACAGATGGATGGCAGCCTGGTCTAAGTGGGACTAACTTCCCTTTCCTTTTACTTTTATTATTTTGAGAACAACCAAGCTGCCTTGTCGATTGGTTTTGATTAAAAAAAGTTACACTGGGGGTGATCTTTTGTTATCTGTTTAAACGAAATATAATTTTACAATTAATTGATATTGAAACAACAATATCATGTAATCTCTGTTGCTCCACGACCGTTTGTCAAATGGGCAGGTGGAAAGAGACAGCTATTGCCAGTAATTTCAGAGAACATTCCTACTAGATTTGATAGATATTATGAGCCGTTTCTAGGCGGAGGTGCGGTATTCTTTTCACTTGATGCAAAAGAGCGAAAAGCAAAGTGGTTCATCTCTGATCTCAACTCTGACTTGGTGTTATCGTATAATACTATACGAGATAATGTAAAAGATCTTGTAACGTCTTTAGAAAAACATGCTGCACACTATTCCAAGGACTCTAGCGGATACTATTACAAGGTTCGAGAAGCCAGTCCAAAAAATGATATAGATATAGTTTCAAGATTGATTTTCTTGAACAAGACTTGTTTTAATGGACTATACCGGGTAAACAGCAAAGGAAAATTCAATGTCCCTGTTGGAAGATATACAAATCCAAATATTGTAAATGAAGAAAATTTGTATCAAGTAAGTAAGGTGTTACAATCAAAAGATGTCTATATAAAATGCCAAGACTTTGAAGATGCGCTAAAAGGAGTAGGGAGCGGAGATTTTGTATATCTTGATCCGCCATACCAGCCAGTAAGCTCAACAGCTAGTTTTACAAGCTATACAGATAGTGATTTTGATTTTACTGACCAGACAAGACTGTATAACAAATTCAAGACACTAGACAAAAAGGGAGTAAAGGTGTTATTGTCAAACTCAAAATCTGATGAAATTATAGAACTCTTCAATGAATACTCTGATGGTATAGTAGAGATTTCAGCAAACAGGTTCATCAACTCTGTATCCAAAAATAGGACAGGGCACAGCGAACTGTTGATTAAAAATTACTAGTGCCAACAGTTTCTAGCTATTCCAAAATTTTCAAAACCAGAATGTATCTAATATAACACAAGCTAGATAGAGTAAAATCAAAGATAATTTTTCCAGTCTTGTAGAATTGGACTCGACTAAAAAAGAACAGGCACTAAAAATGGCAAAAATTGCAACAATTGAACTCATGGAATCGACAAGACCCTTGTATGCAATTTTAGATACCTGCAAAAACATATGCAAACTGGCAGGCATCTCTGAGCAGACCACCTGGATAGACCTTGAGATTAATGGGTATTTGGTAAAATACAAAAACAGAGAAGACTTGCTCCAAAACCTTCCATCATATCGCAAGACTGGCTGCAAGTATTATGATCTTTATGGAAAACTGATCTCCTTGACTCCTAGCATGATAGATGTATTTGGAAGTTCAACTGTTTACCATCCAATCAAGGAATTAGAAAATAATGATAAAGTAGTAGTTGAAGCAAAATATCTAGAACCGTTTAACAAATTCATGTCAGAACACGGCATGGACCAGCCTTCAAAAAATCTAAGAATTCATGAAGCAAGAATCTCAAAAGAAGAGATCCAACATGTTCTACGTGGGATAAAAAAGAGAACCCAAGAATTGCTTGACATGATGATATCATTACTAGAGATGTAAATAGGGCAGTATAGTGAAAAGTTAATCTGCTAGTTTGTTGCAAGCATTGTATTCCAAATACTACAACATTTCCCAAATTTCATTTTCTGTTACCTGTTTGGCAGTCAAATCTGTATGGCAATAATCTAATCTTGATGGAGGCTGACTGGTAAGACATGGCCGGTTTTGGAAATACTGGCGGGTTGTTGCTTGCAATCTTTGGGCTCATGATTGCAGCCTATGGGTTAAACGTGCAAGGACATTTCTCAACTTATGCATTCATTCTTGGAGTAGCCAGTGCTGCAAGTGGCGGTGTTATCGTATGGGCAAGTATGAGGCAAGGAAAAACATTCCAATCACAACCATATGAAGTCATATCACAAAAAACAGAATCTAGACCAGACTCAATAAAATATAGAAATCTTTATGAAGGTTCTCCTATAATGCTACGAACTGTAAATAACAATGGAATTATCTTGGAATGCAATACCGCATATGTGAAAAATTTTGGATATTCAAAAGAAGAGATAATTGGAAAATCACTCTATGATTATACTGCAGAAAAAAGCATAGATGACATGAAAAAAACCTTTGAATCTTGGAAGAAATCTGGTAGAGTAGAAAATGTAGAAATCTGGTTTAAAAGAAAAGATGGAACAATTTTTCCTGGATTGCTTAGTGCCAATAACATCTCTGATGAAAGAGGCAGATTGATAGGAAGTAACACAGCTATACGAGATATATCTGAAATTTATCAAGCTCGCAGAGTTTTATCTGAGCATGAAACACAAAAGATCAAAATTGACGAACTACAAAAAATAGATTCTGCCAAAGGAGAGTTTTTCATGACAGTTGCAAAAGAATCCCAAGTTCCTATAGCTCCAATTTTAAAATATTCAATGCAGCTTCTAAAGGATATTCCTCATGGAAAACTTGATGAAAAACAAGTTGAGGCAATAACTGAGATCTATGATAATGCGGCAAAGCTAGACCAATTAATGATTGACATAATCGATGTACAAAAACTCAACAGCAAGACCATGGAA
>JANXYF010000004.1 GCA_025350175.1 Nitrosopumilales archaeon
CCAATCTTTCTTATTTCATCCCACTTTATTGTAACATCTGTTCCATCGTTTTTCGTTACAACTAGAACTATACTTGATTGATCTGGTTGGATGCCCATCTCTTTGACTACTCCAATCCTTCTTGCTTCAATATCATACACCCCTAGACCTGTAATTGAGCTAAATGTCTTTACACTAGAAGTTTTAGGCTGATTTTGTGATTCAAAGTTTTGAGCAGGAGGAGGTGTTACAACATTAGTATTAGTAACAGGTATTGCAGCTCCTACTGAAGCAGCTTCATCAGGTTTACTAAAATTTCTATACTCTGCAATAATAGATCCACAAGTAGTACAGACGTATTGTCCTTTTTCTAACAGAACAAGATTTTCTGCCACTGTCTCGTTGGGATTTTCAAATTCTATCTTTGGACTTCCTTCATGTTCTTTCTCACAGGTATTGCAATAATACTTTGAAATTTTTTCTGAATCTAGACGACCAATGGGGGCAAGAAACAAATCTGGTCCTCCAAGATTACCTTTTCTTTGTTGATCATCATTTACTGTTGCCATGATAAAACCTCCAGATCCTCTTAATTTTTTTAAGCGAAGTTCGCTACTCATGCTTTAATCTACCAAATGTCAGATAATTATGTATATCATTTTGATGGGTCAAATCTATACTACGTATCAGAGCAAGAGATTATACAATTTATAAAAATAATCTAATTTTTTACAATAATTTGGAAAGAGTTATTAGAGCCAGAAGGCAATATTAAACAAAAATAGACGGAAATGGGTAATCAAACTTCTCTCTGTCGTTTCAATAAAAAGATGATGAATAAATTTGACAAAATTTGAAGAACTAGGACTAAAGGATACAATACTTACTGCACTTAATGAAATGGGTTTCAAAGAGCCATTTCCTATTCAAGTAGGTGCAATTCCAGTACTTCTTTCAGGTCAAGATGTTATAGGTCAAGCACATACGGGAACAGGAAAGACAGCTGCATTCTCTTTACCTATAATTCAAAATGTTATTCCTAAAGGTGGAATACAAGCGCTCATCATAGCTCCAACAAGAGAACTTGCTGTACAGATATCAGCTGAAATTGTAAAATTTTCAAGGCATATTGGAATTAGAAGTGTGACCATCTATGGAGGTCAAAGCATGAATATACAACTAGACGAACTTCATAGAGGAGTAGAAATTGTAGTTGCTACACCTGGACGTCTTATTGATCATATCAAACGTGGATCAATAAAATTACAGAAAGTAAAGTGGGTTATACTTGATGAAGCAGATACGATGCTTGACATGGGATTTATTGATGATATTAAATTCATCTTGGATTTGGTTCCAGAAGATCATGTAAATGCCCTATTCTCAGCTACGATGCCAGCTGCAATATTGATGTTGGCAGAAAAGTATATGAAACATCCACAAAAAATATTCATCGATTCAGATGATCTAAGTGGCGAGGGGATAGAACAGGCATTCCTTGTAATAAAAGATAGGGAAAAAACAGATTACTTGTTTAAATTCATTAAAGAAAATGGTGCTGGTCAAGCAATTGTTTTCTGTTCTACAAAAGATAGAACAAGAAGAGTCGCTCATGAACTAGAACAAGGAAGATTCAACGTTGTATCAATTCAAGGAGACATGTCTCAATTTAGAAGAGATAAAGCAATGTACATGTTCAAAAAAGGAAAAGCAGACATTTTGGTGGCTACTGACGTAGCAGCTAGAGGTATAGATGTTCCAAAAGTTGCACTAGTGATAAACTATGATGTTCCAAACCAAGATTTAGTATATTTCCATAGGATTGGAAGAACCGCAAGAGCAGGAGAAAAAGGTAGGGCCATCACTTTGGTATCTTATTCTTCGATTGGTGATTTCAAGGCAATATCACGTCAAACTAAGGTTCAGATGATAGATCTAAACAAAGAACTAGGAATTGTAGTAAATATCCCCGATCCATTGAAGAGAGAAGTAAGTCATAGAAGAGGTTACGGTAGATCTGGCGGCGGTGGTTACGGAAGATCTGGTGGAGGTTATGGTAGATCTGGCGGTGGCTATGGCAGAAGTGATGATAGGCGAGATGATAGAAGGGGAGATCGTAGAAGAACTGACGATAAGAAATACTATGGTCTAAGAAGTCGCTGGTAAGAAACCGTTCAATATATTTAGGGATTCAGAATTTTATAATGTATGGATAAAGCAAAACCAGTAGATTCTAAGAACTGGGAAAAAGAAGTAATGGCTTCTTCTATTCCTGTGTTTGTAGATTTTTGGGCTGAATGGTGTGGCCCATGCAGGATGGTAAGTCCTGTAATAGAGGAGCTAGCAAGTGAATATGCAGGAAAGATCAACTTTGTGAAGGTTAACGTTGATGAAAACAACGAGCTTGCATCAAAGTATAATGTCTTTAGTATACCGACCCTTGCATTATTCAGTAAAGGTCAGATTGTAGCACAACAGGTAGGTGCTGCATCAAAGGGATCCTATAAAAATATGATAGACAGCGCTCTATCAAAAATCTAAATCTCATCTTCTTTTTTCAATCTAAAATAATTAATACCGGTCAGGGAAACAGTCCACATGTCATTTGGAGATATTGATACTCTAAACCTTCTATTTGATAAACTACAAAATCTACTAAACGATACCCAAGGATACTATGAATCATTTCTTGATGCTAATACAATGTACAAACAAGGAAAGCTGACAGACAAGGAATTTTTTGAGAAACTAGGTGATTATGTTGTATCATATTCATCATTAGAATTTCTATCTGTCAAAGTGATCTTTGAGCTAAAGAAATCACTTGATAAAATATCAAGAGGTCGTACTTCTGGTTCAACTATGGCAAGTCCAATGCTTCCAGATATGGGACAGCAAGCATCCCACGCAACAGCATCTACTTTATCAGGCCTTGGTCAACCTCCATCTATTATCTCAGCTGCCGCAGCGTTCTCAACACCTGGTGTTCTACCACCTCCGGATCCTGCACTCATGTCAAAACAAAGTTCACTAGGCGGTCCTGCATGCAATTCATGTGGGTCTTCCGTAAAAGCTAACGCAAAATTTTGTCCTAAATGTGGAAATAAAATTTAGTATAAAAGAAAATTTTTACTGTTGGAACTAATCTTGATTTGCACCACATTCGGTACAGAATTTTGCAATCAATGATAATTTTGAGCCACACTCTGGACAAAATTTTGAATCTGAATCAGTCCGAGTATTTACACTACCATAAAGATCACCAATGGATTTCATAGCTCCGGTTGGTACGAACTTGTCATCATCTACTAAAGGAGTTGGAGCAAAATCTTTCTCTTCTACAAAATTCATTAGTCTAGGTATCTGTTGCCCTGGATTTTTTGGATCAGGTACCATATCACCTAACCAAAATGCAAATCTGGTTAATGTAAGCTCGGGTGTTGA
>JANXYF010000023.1 GCA_025350175.1 Nitrosopumilales archaeon
AAAAACAAGTTACTTCAAGTCATAAGACCAATGAACAATTCAGGTTCTGAACTTTCAATACACCAAGATGCCTTGTTTTATATTTCAAGTCTAGATCCTGGAAGAAAAGTAGAACACAGTCTAAAATCTGGAAGAAAAGCATACTTGTTTGTAATTGATGGCAAAATATCCATGAATGGTAAGATTATGGAAACGCAGGATGCTGCTAAAATTGAAGAGATCAATACAATTTCCATAGAAGCACAAAAAACAACCGAACTAATACTGATTGAACTTCCAGAAAAATACAATCAATAAAAGTACCTCAAAAAACTAACTATTTTTTTTCTTTGTGACAGAGTCTCTTTTTCTAATCCATCGTTCTAATCCTTCCAGAACTATCTCTAGGTCCTTTGCATCCTTGGTCAGACTATATTCTACTTTTAAGGGCACTTGAGCATAGATTTTTTTTACAATTAGTTTTTCAGATTCTAATTCCCGTAACCTATCTGCTAAAACAGTATTGCTTATTTCAGGAATTATCTTCTTCAATTCATTAAATCGTATAGCTTCTTTTGTGCTAAGATTCTTTAGGATCAAAAGTGACCATGCCTTGCCAAGAACTTTCCAGATGTCTGAGACATCACATTTTATCATATTTGGATTTGTTTTTTGGGAATCCATGTAGTACGATATCAAATCAAGTAGTTAATTCTTACTTGGTATGAAGTCTTAGGTCATAGCATGAAAAATTTACGGGTCCGTGGGTTCTCTTGCTGACAGTCAATGCTAGTCCGGGACATTTTGTGAGTAAAATGTGACAGAAAATGGACGGTAATCCAATTTGGAGTAGATACAAAACTCCTTTCCAAATTTTTATTCTAATTTCACATCATATCACGAATATTAATGCCGGTTTTCAACTCTAATTCTTCAATCCATCAACTAAAGCCTTGACAGATTTGAACATCTCTTTAAGGGTGACACCCATTTCATGTAGGTCCCTACTGGTACTAAACGAATCTACGGTACTTTTGGCGGATTGAACTAATCCTTTGGTTTCATTTATGATTCCAGTCTCTTCCAGTTGTTTTAGCGTATTTTGCATCTTCGTTGAAGCTTCGTTTATGTTCTCTGAGATCACACGAAAGTTTTCTATGTTCTTTACCATTTCAGGCGTTTTGAGAGCATCGATTATTTCCTTTGCCATAATACCAGTATCCATAATCTTACCAAATGATTCTAGTACTCCAGGTGTCTTAATTTGGCGTATTATTTCCACTGCACAAAAGACAGTTTCTTTTATTTCTTTTACCTTGCTAGTTTTTTCTTCTTGTGCCATGTTACTGGCCTCCTAGAAACAACGTGCAGAGAAAGACTTTGCCCATTGCCAATAGGTGTTCTTTTCCATCCACCCATTGCATGATTTGGACTGCATAGTCTAGGCATTTTGTGAGCGTTGCCGAGTCAGTCATAGGAGTTTGTCTCCTTGTCTTTTGATTTTCTTTATTGTTGTCATGCCATTATTTGGTAGAAAAATTATATATCAATTCAAGACCATTTTGCAACAAAAATGTTGGATCGTGCCTATTGGATCTGATAATTACATGATTCAGAAATTGTCCAGATAAAAGCGATTAACAATTACTAGAATATACAGATTAGATTTCAGCCATCCCCACTATTGCTCGTGGAAAAACATCTTTTTGTTGTTCTTCTCTCTTCAGATATTCATCATATCCCCCCAGGGGTTGCAAAGAGTTTTCATCCATAATAATATATTTTGAAATTCTTGCCCGTCTAAAGAGGCTCTCAAGATCATCTTTTGAGAACCATTTAGAATAGACGCCTTTTGATGTTCGAAGTATTGCATTTTTGATATCTTGTTTTGATGTGACTATATCTCCTACAGTTCTTTTGACCTCTCGACCATAGAACTTTTTTAATCCAAAATCTTTGAATAATTTCTTGTTAAAGACAGAAACCAATATCGTGCCATGAGGCATGGCCAGTTTCTTCATGGATTTTAGCATCGCTACTTGCAAATCAGTGTTTTCCTGGTTACCCAGAGTCTGGAAAGTGCAAACTACTACCTTGTGCGTTC
>JANXYF010000050.1 GCA_025350175.1 Nitrosopumilales archaeon
AATATGTTGACCAGCGTGGTCTTCAACGTCCTGCTATTAATATTGGGAGCTAATTTTTTTATTTCTGAGCTTCTTGCATGAATCTTTCCATATTCTGCTTTACAAGAGGAATTATCTTCTTTGTAATTATTTGATGGAAATCATCCGCATCAGGTTCAAATGACAACAACAGTACATGTGCGAGTCTTCTATTTTCGTCTGCTATTGGTATAGTTGCTCTTATGATGTTTGTATAGTGTGAACTTGCATATGATATTCTTCCAAGGAGGTATTCCCATCTTAGTCTAGTATACTGCCTTGTGGCTGCAGTTATTGCATACTGTGCCCTCTCTTCTGGTTTCATGATAGGGGTCAGACCTGCTCTTTCAGATGTTCCTTCAAGAGTTCCATCTCCGTCTGCAATTCCTGCGAATCTTATCTTTTGGTCTAGTGCAACTACACTTTTACAGAAATCATCAAAAAATGCCATTCACTAGAGGGATATCAGTTATGCTATATTTGCTTTCTGGAGAATTTCACTTTATACTGTATCTTGTTTTATGCTTGACGGTCTTGCTTTTTGAAAGATGAAATTACAAAGTAGCATAAATCCAATCCATATCCCCAGCATTAGAACAGGTGTATAATGACCTATACATTGGTGACAGACAAATTTGTTTACAAGAAATACTATGATTCCTCCAACTAGAGCCCCTGTTGAATAATCTAGCAACCTCCACCAGAAATATTTCATTTAGTCTCTTTCTTGATTTATCTGAAATATAAGATTGATTTTATCCACTAGGAAAAGTGTTTTTTGATATTTTCTACTTCTATCTTGATCCATTCACAAAAGATCTTCCAAATGGTATCAGATGTGGAAGTATACTGAAAGAAAGTGAACATTACTGCAGTAGAATCATCAGGAAGAGGAATTATTCTCAGATATGCAGGCGTCATGTTAGATTCTGTAGGTCCAGCATAGATATCAATCAGGCCTGCTTTTTCGTTTGTATCCAGTCGTATGAAAACTTCCCCCATTGGTGTTATTGCCTTGTATTTACCATCTGTTAAAATTATTTTTTTAACAAACTTTGTACTCCATTTTGGAAGGTTTTCAGTATTTGATAAAAATGCAAATACTGTATCTTTTGGTATAGTCACCACACAAGTCTCTGTAATAGAGTTCAATGTTTTTTGTCACGATGTCTATTACTTAAATGGTCTTCTACGAATGACAAAAGAACAAACTCATAAATTAATCAGTTGGTTAATTGTAATATCATGTCATTAAAACCAAAGAGTATTGAAGAGTCAAAAGCAGAAATGACTGTTAGAATGTTTCCTTCTGATGCAAATCCTGCAGGTAATGTCTTTGGTGGTGAAATTCTAAAACAAATTGATTTGATAGCTGGACTTGTTGCTCAAAGGCATTGTAAGAAAAATGCGGTAACTGCATCAATTGACAGAGTAAACTTTCTCAAACCTGTCATGGTTGGAAACGCGCTAATACTTAATGCCAGGCTGAACTATGTATCTCGTTCATCCATGGAAATTGAAGTCAAAGTTGAAGCTGAAAACTTGATGACTGGAAATAGGATTCTCACAAATACAGCTTTTGTTACTTCTGTCGCATTAGATGAATTTGGAAAACCATCTGCGGTTCCTTCACTCTTGCTTGTCACTGAAGATGAGAAAAGGAGATTTGCAGAAGGTGAACAGAGAATGCTTCAGAGGAAAAGAGAAAGAAAGAAAGAGTAATGAAATTTTTCTAGTTATTTATATTGTAATAACTAATTTGTTTTGAAATAAAATGAGTAATCCTAGCGTTTCTCATGCTCTTCGATTGTATACAATGCCGCACTTTTAGCCGCCATTTCTGCAATCTTCTTATTCTGTGAACTTCCTATTATTATTACATCATTTTCTTCAGGTTTCATTTTTTCTATAATTAATGAATGTATTTTCTGGTCATTTCTCATCAAGTCCTCTCCAGTACCTGGTAGTAGAAGTCTTTCATTTCTAAATACTAGTGTAGTTGCTCCTACAGCTCCTGCTTTTATTGATGCGTCTCGCTGCTCAATTCCGCTTCGTATGTTGTAGGCCATGTCTTTTAACAATACGGCATGATTGAATTTCCCTAAAGCAACAGAACACTTGGGAATATCCATCTCTTTTGGAATTAAAATATGTAATTTTGTATAGATGGATTTTCCTTTGTTTGAAAGCCACATACCAGCATTGGAGTTTTCAACTAATCCTGACATCTTCATATGCTTGACAATTGTCTTAACTGACCCTTCTCCGAGGTCAAGCTCCTGCATCATTAATGATCTACCTATTTTTTTATTTTCATCCATCATCTGCATTGTTTTAAACACGTGAACTAGTTCAAAACTAAGCATTCTACTTGGGGCATGTCTTTCAGCAACTTTGGAAATTACTTGTATGGCTTGATTCAATTTCTTTTCAGATCTAATCTGGTACCGATTAAATTTAAACCCATTATATCATGTTGGATAAACCATCCGACTGCTTAAATAATAGATGAATTTCTAAAATGTAGAAATGGTACAAACATCTCAAATAACAAAAACACAGGCTGTGCCAATAATTGCAGTAGTGGCGTTGCTTGCATTATTTGGAATGGGTTACTTTATGGTTGGATTTGACCAAGGGCAGTTGTTTAGTATAGTACAAGGACATGCCGCATATGCACAGATGAATGGTGTAGGCTATCTACACGAGATGACTCATGATATGAGACACGCATCTGGTTTTCCATGCCACTAGTGCCCTAAAATGAAAACCCTTACTTTTCTTATTATAGTAATAGTATCTGGGTTTTTGGCAGGCCTGGTTCATAGTTTTTTGAATATTGCACTTGTAGAACCATATCTTGATAATACAATAGGGATTGAAAACCAACGTCTGTTTGCACAAGGACAAGCACAAGACACCCCTCAATTTTGGAAACAGTTCTCTGATTATAGAATATGGCAAAAACAAGGATCTATAGTGGCAGGTGTCATATTGGGTACTGCTACTGGTGCACTCTTTGGATTGGTTTTTGCGTATTCTAGAAATGCACTCCCAGGTCAAAACGATATCCAAAAAGCGTTAGTACTTGCAGGTATAATGTGGGCTGTTTTGTACTTTATTCCATTTTTAAAATATCCTGCAAATCCTCCAACGGTAGGAGAACCAGACACTATAACTTTCAGGGCCCTGACTTATGTTGCATTTGTTGTACTATCTAGTTTGGGGGCATTTGGTTTCTCAAGACTTTACAAAAGACTAGAAAATAAAAAATTTCTAGCTTTTCTTGGTTATACAGTATTCATAAGTGTAGTATTCTTTGTAATGCCTCAAAACCCCGACCCAATAAAAATTCCCTTAGAACTGGTAAATGGTTTCAGGACTATATCTGCTGTAACTGTAACAATTTCGTGGATAATTAACGCTCTAATTCTTGGTTGGCTATGGAAAAAGTTTCAACCAGATTCAGTTACAACAAGAACTTAAATCATATGCTTGTTACTGATATCTCGTATAATTTTCATATTGGATGCTTCTGAGTAGTTTATTCAAAATGAAAACACACGAACATATCAAGTACTTTCACGTAGTGATTATAATCAACTTGAAAGAGGACTCAGATCTTTAATCGTGTCTGAACGACCTCTTTTAATTTAGAGAAAATAATGCTATTTCAAATAACTGGAACTAGTCGTCAGACTCGTTAAATTTCTCATCTTGCTCATAGCCCATTGCTAATTCTGCCTATGTGTTCATAATCTATCTGAAACAATATTATTGAATGAATTTTGATTATAATCCCAGGCAGTCAAATGTACCTGGAGGTGGATTTTTTATCATATTCTGGAATTCCTGTGCAGGATATTTCTTTTCTACTGTGTATGGGATGAATCCAAAGATTGGGGCATCTACTGAAGTTGTTATTGTAGCTTTGGTAGGATCGAATGTCACATTCCCTTTTCCAATCTTAGTTACTGCATCTTTGTTTATTGCAAATATGCCATCTAATGTAGCTGCTGATTTTGGTGATAATGTAATTCCAGAAATCGTGGCCTTTTCTATCTCATCAGAATTATAGAATGCAATTATTTCATACTTGGTAAATGCGGCTGGAAAATATGCTGGATTACACGCATCTGATTTTATAGCAAGCTGGGTTTCTGAAATTATTGTCTGCTGACCATGATGCGGACGAAATTGTAAATTGTTAACAGCATATACGTCTAGTCCAATATATGCAACAAGTATAATCGCAACTACTATTCCAACTGACGCATATTTTCTAATAGGTGCTCTCTTTACAGCTTCTCTCTCAGATACTTCTGGATTAGGAATTTCTGAATTTGATTC
>JANXYF010000119.1 GCA_025350175.1 Nitrosopumilales archaeon
ACAATAAATTATCAAGGATATAGTTAAGATATTTTTTGTACTCTGCCTATCTTGCCACTTTCTAATTCTACTTTAATACCGTGGGGATGAAAGCTGCTCGAGGTAAGAATTCTTTTCACTTTACCTTCAGTTAATTTGCCAGAGCCTTGGTCTTGCTTTTGTACTATGGATACATTGATTCCAATCTTTATTTTGTCTCTTGAAGGTATTACATCCAATTCAATAGGATTGGATATGTTGTACTATTTAGAACATCCACTGAAATCCTACGTAGTATATTCCAGTCCGCTAGAAATGTGATTGTATGCGTCTATTGAAAATTTGTTTTAGAAAATCCCGCGCTAATTTTTGATTATGGATGAACGGTTCCAGTGCATAGTGTGATTATGTGACTCAACACCGATACTAGATCAATTAGCATTTCTATCTAGTAATAGGCTATCAAGTATTTTAATTTGATGATTCTGTATCCTTGGGCTTGTCAGGGCATTCCTTCGGGTGAATGAAGTGCATCATTCTTCAATCTCAATGCCCTGTAAATTATTGGGGCATGATCCGCCTCAACATCAGTTGTAATGTAGAGTATGTGTTCTGAATCTAAAGGCATTGTAATTCGTTTTAGTTTTTCATATTCCACCAAAGCATATTTTCCCTTTCCTATCTTGTCTGAAACTTCATTTCTAGACTTCCATGCATTGATTGCAAGTTGTAATGATTTCTGACTTTCTTCTGTTGAAAGTAAATTCGCTACACCTTCTCTATGGGCACTGAACAAGACGGTACCACTCATATCAAATATTGTAGCAAATCGAATTTTGGGATCAATCCCCATCACTTTATCAAACAATGATTTGTAATTCGTGTTTAGTTTACTTGGTTATAGCGCATAAACTTTACTGAACTAAATAAGTCTAAAAATGACTAGTATGTATCTAACATGATGTCTGATGCTGAAACTAGGTCTAATTTTGATATAATATGTAATGAAGTTTTTGCATTGGATGAAAAGATAAGGTCTGCTAGAATAATTAATGGTAAAGGAAAACTTGTTGCAGGTGGGATGAGGGAAGGTCTCACATCACTTGAAGATGCCAAAAAAGATGAGATGCTGTTCATGGAACTCTCACTAAGAGTAAGAATGCGTCATGAGTTTGATGAAGAATTTGGTAAGGTCGAATTCTCACTCTCATACAGGGGAAAAGTAATCTTGATGAGTTTTCCAATAGGTGAGAATGTACTTTTTGTATCTTCTGAGAGGCAACTTGATCTTGGAAAAATTCCATTTAATATTTTAGAGATAATACAGAAACACGCTGGATAATTATTGAGTTAATTCCAAATTTTGACTTGAGATATTTCTAATCATCATCGTCATCATCATCATCCATTAATTCGTAATCTGTAGTGTATAGTACAAATAACTTGCTAAACATGTAGGACTTTTTTTCATACAATACAAAAGTCATAATTATTCGTACACAATCATTTTTTTGACACTGTAAATGGTGTCCTATCACTGTTAAATCTATACCTTGATTTTTATAAATGGCAGTGCCTTTCATGAAAATATTTAAAAATAGAAAAAGAGAGTTTTGGGGTTGTAATGGAAGACAAAATCTGAATTTATCTAAAATTCAATTTTGTCTTTTTCATTAAGCAAAAACTTTTTTGTCTTTTTTGCGCCCTTGACATCAAACCAGCTTATCTTCAAGATGACTTTTTTACCTTTAATTTCGTCGATTGTTATCTTGTCGGCTGTCTTTACAAGTTCACTTAGTGTTTGATTTGACATTTTTTCATTTATTTTATTTTTCAATTTGATTCTTGGGACTGAATTTTTTACACATAATGTACAAAAAATTGAAGCTATACCTCTCACAGTGATAATCTACAATCCATTTGATAATCTAATGGTGTGATGAATCATCTATGTTGATGAGCATGTATGATGTGCAGAAACCACCCCTGTTAGTTGTGCTTCAAACACTACAAATTCGTTGAAATACGGAAACTACATGTGCTAGTATCTTGTGTTTTATACCATGAAGGCAATGAGTTACAAGAAATTCCGAGAGTCAGAAGCTCCTATGTATGATACAATAGAAGGAAAAATGCCAAGGGCTGAGATTATAAAGAAATTAGAATCATTTCTAAAGGAAAAACTAGGTGAAGGTCAGGATTTTTTTGACCAGTATAAAGTAAAAGAAGCATAAATCTATCTGCCCATGCTGGCGGCCAATTTGTCATGAATCTGCGCCAAAATGAGTTCAGCTTTTTCCTTATTTTCAAACGTTTCTATTTTTTCATCCATTATGGCATCAATTTCATAACTCTTGTCGACCAATACGTCTGCAACATGATCATCTAATGTTCCATTGCCCATCAAATAATATGCAAAGACTGTATTTTTTTGACCTATTCTGTGTAGTCTATCTTCTGCTTGTCTGTGAATCGCCGGACTCCAATCAAGTTCTGCAAATATTACATATCTTGCTCTGCTTAGATTAATTCCGACATTTCCAGCACGCAGACCTGCTATGATGAGTTTAGTTTCACCATTTTGGAATCTGTCTATACCATCTTGTCTTTCCTTGTCACTCTGGCCTCCAATTATGGAAGCTGGTGCATATTCTGCCAAGTTTCTGTGAAGCAACTCGTGTATTGCTTTATGATGACAAAATACTACGACACTCTCTTCAATTTCCATTATGTTTTTGACAAATTCAATTACATGGGGAACTTTGGCAACACCTGCAGCTTGTCTCTCACTCTGTATTGCTCTCTTGTATGATGAGAACTTGTCAAATGCGCTTGTTGCATTTTTCTGCTCTTTTTCTAATCTTTCCCAAATCTTGCCAAGTTCTGCCTGATAGTAATTAATATCTGAATCAATGAGTTCCTTGTATCGCACCTTCTCTTTGAGCTCTTTTAGAACATCCGATTTTTTTCTTCTCAGCATGACATGCTTGCGCAACTCTTCTCCCAAACTTGCCCGCTTGTTCTCTAAAACTATTGCCTTTCCTTTTTCATTGACATAACAAAAGTACTCACAAAACTCATCAAATGTACCTAAAAGTCCAGGTCTCAGTATGTCTACAATTGGCCATATCTCAGAACCTCTGTTGTAAATTGGTGTTCCAGAAAGTCCCACTCTATATTTTACTGAATCAAGAGCTGCAAGTTTTTTTACAGCTGTATATTTTTTAGTAGTCTTTGATCGTAGATGCTGTACTTCATCACAAACAATTGTTTTGATATTTAATTTTGAAAGGTCGTCAATTCTTTTGTGAAGTAGATCATAATTTATGATATATACATCGTGCTTCTCAATCTCCTGGGATTTACCGGTTCGAATTAAAACAGATGATGGATATCCTTCTTCAGTTATTCTTCCATTACGGCTACGTTTTTTTAAGAATTTTTGAGTCTCTCTTTGCCAATTGTTTAGTGTAACCAACGGAGCTACAATCAACACAGGAAATGTTTGTTTCTCTGTGGCAAGATATGCCAAGGTCTGCACAGTTTTGCCCAACCCCATCTCGTCTGCCAAGAGTGCATTCCCATATGACTTGAGTAGAAAATCAAGTCCCTCTCTTTGAAAGTCAAGAAGCTTTCCTCGAAAT
>JANXYF010000175.1 GCA_025350175.1 Nitrosopumilales archaeon
GTCATTACAAATAGGATTAGGGCAATCGAATAATATTTTACATTCAGGACATTGATGTATTGTCATTATTTTTCCTACTTGCATTTTGTATAAGAGTAAGCCATTTATTTTCACCTTCGATCTTCATTCCACAGGCTTCACTAGGAGTTTTACCCTCTAATGCCATATGTGGTCTAATGTAGTTATGATAAATCGGATAGTATCCACAGAGAATTAGATTTCGTACCTTCACCAGTTTATAGACAAAAAGAAGTATCCTAGTAGTATCCAGAAATGATTGTAATTTTAGCTATAATATCAATCCAGAAAGCTTGATCTCAAACCCAGCTACTGGCGTTCTAAGCTTAAAGTTCTCTAAAACTCTACCGTCAATCTCTCCTAACATTCCAAGATTCTTTGCATTTACTGCAATACTTGCAGTTCTTCCATCAACATACATTGATCCCTTTTGTGAAACAGTACTACAAGATAAATCAAATCCAGTCTTCAATAATGACTGTAAAACAGATTTTACTTTAGTATAGTCAACATCTTTGTGGGCATCGAGACAAGCTAGATGAATGCTTTCTACAATAGGAGAGTCTTTTTCAAATACAGTTCCTATTTCAAATATCTTCTGAGGATAGGATTCATGAATATTTCTTGATAACACTTCTAACATACTAGGTAATAGCATGTCACGCAAAATAATATGCTCCTGGCTTTTTGAATCTGCAACAGATATTATTTTGGACAAATCCCTACCAGTATTATCATATAGAATCTCTTTTCCAGTAAGCTCAAAGTTCATCACTTCCAAGTATCCTAATCCAATCATTATCTGGCGTACAGTTTCTAGTGTTTTGGTTACACCACTTCTCTCACCAGCTGAAACCGAGCCAGGCATTGTAGGTGCAAGATTTTGTATACCATAACCTAAGGCAACTTCTTCTACCAAGTCCATCATACCAAAGATATCAGTCCTGTATCGAGGAATAGTGCATACAATTTTTTTGCCTCGTAATTTAGCATCCAGTCTGCTTTTCTTCAGAGATTTTATTATAATCGGATTTGTTATTTCAGTTCCCAAAGTCTTGTTTACAAGCTCTGGTTCAAGTATTAGATCTCGAGATTTTAGTACAGGATTAGAATTTCCTGCTCCTGCTACTTTAACAGAATACAACTCAAATCCTGCAATCTGTAAAGTATTTGCAATAACAGCAAGCACTCCTTCAGCAGCAATCTTATCAGTTGCAGTAACTTCTACTAGCAAGTTTCTAGTCTTTGTATTCATTTCAGTTAGTTTTGCATTAGCTATTGGAGGAAGCGATATTGTTTGTCCAACAGAGTCTACAATAATTGGAACCTTGGCTTGTTCATCCAAGATATGCTTGTATTTTTTTCCAGTCTCTGTCTTTTCCAAAATATCTTTTACAGTCATGGATACACTAGCTTCTAAAGGAACAAAGCTATGTTCACGTGTTACTGTCTTGTATAACAAAGGAAATTTTATTTTTTCAAGATCATGAATTCCAATAGATGCCTTCTTTCGTCTTCTACCTAGACCGTTGTGAAGGTCTTCCTGCATTGTTATAATTTGGCGTATAGTTTCATCATCTAGCTTGCCATTTCTAGCTTCTATAGCAGTAACATATGGCCGTACTTTGGATACAGACGGCTCAGCTTTGATAGAATTTTTCCCAGGTTTTATTTTTAATACAGGCATTCCAGTTTTGATTCCAAGCAATCCTTGAAGACCTGTTATGATACCATAATCTGTAGAATAATCAGGTCTGTTTGGACTATACTCTACATTGATGTGATCTGCTGTCTCATCTTCAATATCTAGTCCAATAAACGGCAATGTCTCAACAAGTTTTGTTTTAGAAATACTTTTTCCAAGAATTTTCTTGACCCTGTCAAAGTATAATGTAACTACTGGCATTTCGGTACACTCCTTAACCATCCAAACTTGTTCTCATACAGTTCTCGAACATCTGTTATACCATAACGCAGCATTGCAATCCTTTCAATTCCTCCACCCCAAGCAAGAACTGGATTTTTAATTCCGAGCGGTTTTGTAACTTCTGGTCGGAAGATTCCCATTCCAAAGAGTTCCACCCATTTTCCAAGTTTTTCATTGTATATCATTGACTGTAACGAAGGTTCTGTATACGGGAAGAACGTTGGCCAGAATTTTATTTTCTTGATTCCCATTTTATGATAAAATTCAGTCTGCAGTCCCATCAAATCTCGTAGTGTGACATTTTTGCCAACTACAACTCCTTCTACTTGATGAAACTCTGCCAAGTGCTTGTAGGATAGTTTTTCATTTCTAAATACACGCCCAATTGAAAACAGTCTTGCTTCATCATACTGCTTGTCAGCAAGTTCACGAATTGTAACACATGTAGTGTGTGTTCGAAGGACTAGTCTTTTTGCTTCTTCGCTTTGCCACAAATAATTCCAGCCTTTTTTGTGTGCATCTGATACTTTTTTTATCTGGGATAAATTTGCAATATTTTTTGCCTTGATATCTTTAAGATAAAATGTATCCTGCATCTCTCTTGCTGGATGGTCTTGTGGTGTAAACAAGGCATCAAAGTTCCAAAAGCTACTCTGTACATTGTTTCCAATAATTTCAGAAAATCCTAGACTGACAAAGATCTCTCTTACCTCATCTATTACATCTCTCAGAGGATGGCTCTTTGCTGCAAATACTGTAGGTGCTGCAGCTTCGACATCTATTGCTCGAACAGATTTTGTTTCAGGTTCTGCATGAGACGTCTCTGTTATAGTTTCAAACATTATATTTCCTGGTACAGTCTTGGCAGTCTCAATTCCTGTTTCAGTTAGACTAACTGTAGCAGATTTTGTAGAACTCATTATAATAAACTCGGGTCTTTTTTTAAGCGACTCGACAGCATCTTTGTCCAAGTCATCAATAGATACACCAGATGGACTTTTGGATACAGTCTTGATTATCTTCTCTTCAGAGGTAAGATCATGATACCCTTTGAGCATAATTCTATTTTCATGAATCTCTACCCAGCTATTTTTTTTCGCATTTGCAATAGCTGGACCAAACTCATTTTGCAACAAACTTTTAACATCATTCATCTCACACGAAAATCCTTGCAATGCCCTTAGATGATTAATTAATTGTCTTTCAGGAAATCCTTTTGCAACTGCTTCAGTTCCACGTTTACCAAGTGTTACAAAGTTTTTCTCTGTATCCACAACACTTACTAGATTTTTGAACTTTAACCATTCAATTCCACGTCGCACCTGATCAATGAATAATTTTGAAATCTCATGTAGTTCTTCAGGGGACAAGTTTTGTTTTGCAAGCAATGTCTTGAGAAGTTTTTGCTCAATTGGATGCAGAACTTGAGACATTATCACAAAAAGCCAAAATGACTTTTTAAAGTATGCGGCTACAATCAGAACTATTTTTTACTTGAGCGTACTTGCAACTAAAATTCCATCTGCCCAGTAAAATCCAGTAGGACCAGATGGTAATAGATCATATGTATAGGTCCCATTGTATGGCACATGCTCCACACTTGTTATTTTAGAACCATCAAGGGTATCTCCTGCATGTAAAGCCCCAAAGAGTCTGCCATCTGCTGTCGGATGGTTTGGTGAGACGTACAGTTCTCTCTTGTCATATAATACAACATGAACCATGAGATGACCTTGAGGAGCCATAGTCCTTCCAGTCTTTAGTACAACTCCAGTCTGCTTGTGACCAGAACTGTCTTGTGTAAATACTGCCATTCCAGTATGTAGTTCTTTGACATTTACAGGACCAGCTGGTGTATCAATTACAGTATTTTCAGACAAACAAATGGGGCATGGTCTATTGTTGTATTCTTTTTTTAGAAATGTTGCAGTATTGGTGCCAATTTTTACAAGTGTAAGCTCAACAGTACAGCCATTGCTTGCACCATCTCCTATATGCAAAGTTATTGGATAGCCAATATTTGTTGCAATTGGATATTCTCTAAAATCCAAACCAGTGACACTGTCTGGTAAGATCTTTTGTACAAGCAATGGTCCTTCTCTTTGGCCTTCACCAAGTGTTACTGTAATTCCATTTTCTGGAACTTTAGCCCAACCACGTAAAACAAGTATCTGTACTGTTTGTTGGTTCACACATGCAGGAGTTCCATCTTCTGCTTTGAAAATTAATTCAAGACCTTGTTTGCATGTTACATTATTTGCCAAAACTCCTGACTGGAATTGTACAAGCGGTGAGGATATACCAGAGATTGGTGGTACAGATTGGTTTGACACTGTATACACAAATGATTTTGAGATGTCAGTGGCATTATTATCAAATGACAAATTAGGTGAAGTGCCATTTCCTATAACATACGAAAATGTTACGGTTACATTTGCTACCCCAGGTTCTATTGCTCTGTAAGAAATGTTTGAAGCAAGACTTGATGCAGTTATGTTTTGACCAGGTTGTAGTATTATCTGAATTGCCATCCAGTTGCATACTTTAACCTCAGCTTTGGCATGTTCATCAAGTGTTACAGAGAATGGCCCTCCACAACCATTTTTCACATTAATGGCATTTGTTGAATTGTTGACAAGAGTTGCATTGATTACAAATGTGTCTCCAACTTTTACAGATGGTTGAACTTGAGGGTTAACAATCATTATGTTACCTGCATTTTCTGCCTGGATTGGTTTTACATACAATAATGTAGAAAATACAAGAAGTGCAATAATTACAATATGTAGAGTTTTCATTTGACCAAACTCAATTTTTGTAGAATTTATGATTTGCTTACAATACCAACTTTAATTTCGTCAAAAGCCAAAAAGACTTTTTAAACCTGAACCTAACTAAACCATGAATGTCATCTGAAGAGTTTACCGTGACTCCTTGGAGCGTAGAAGGAGAGATTGACTATGATAAACTCATGGTAAAGTTTGGCACAGAAAAAATTTCACCCGAGCTAGAAGCACGAATTGAAAAAATCACTGGAGAGGTTCATCCAATGCTAAAGCTAGGTTACTTTTTCAGCCACAGAGATTTGGATAAAATTATCACAGAATATGAGAAAGGGAACAAGTTTTACCTTTATACCGGAAGAGGTCCATCTGGGAAAATCCACATGGGACACTTGCTACCATGGATATTTACAAAATATCTACAGGACAAGTTTGATGTCAAATTAATATTCCAATTAACTGATGATGAAAAGTTTCTCTACAGTGACCAAAAATCAATGGAGGAAGTAAAAAAATTCACTGAAGAGAATATCTTAGATATAATTGCAATAGGCTTTGATCCAAAAAAGACCAAAATTCTAATTGATACCAAAGACATCAAGAGAATTTATCCAATTGCATTAGAAATAGCAAAACGAATTACATATTCTACAGTAAAGGCAGTCTTTGGATTTGAAAACTCTACAAATATTGGCATGATTGGATTTCCTCCGATACAAGCTGCCCCATGTTTTCTGCCATCAATTATAGAAGGCAAACCAACTCCAGTTTTAATTCCTGCAGCAATTGACCAGGACCCATACTGGAGAGTAACAAGAGATATTGCAGAAAAGATGGGATATCCAAAGCCTGCACAGATCCATTCCAAGTTCTTGCCAGGATTAGGAATGCAAGGGAAGATGTCTTCATCAATTCCTGAGACTGCAATATTTACTACAGATGATGAAAAAACTGTAGACAAAAAAATCAACAGTACATTTACCGGGGGTCAGCCTACTGTTGAGCTTCAGAAAAGTCTTGGTGCAAACTTTGCTATCTGTCCAGTATTTTGGTATCTGCGTTACTTTTTTGATACAGAAAAAGAGTCTGATGAGAGAGCAAGAAAGTGTAAGAGTGGTGGATTACTTTGCGGAGAATGTAAGTGTAACCTAAAAGATGCAACAAAGCCATTTTTGAAAGAATTTCAAGCTAGAAGAGAGAAAGCCAAAGATATAGTGGATAAATTCATGTTTGAATAAAATGAAGAAAAATATCACCTGCGCAGACAGTTATGAGGCGCAAAAACTTGCCAGTCTAATATACATCAAAGACGATAACGAAATTTTCATCAATGGAATTTTAGAAATTATAGAAAACGAGATTGTCATATCATTAAAGGATAAATCTGCACACAGTATACTATTCCAAGATAAGACACAAGCTGAGGAATTTGCAGATTTTATCCAGTCTGTAATTGATGGTGTAAATATAATCACAAAGACTGAAGTTATTGAAGATATAGTAGAAATAACTAAAGGATGAGAAAGATAGAATTGAAAGAAAATAACTACAAACGAGTTTATTGACAATGAGTAAAAATGGTTTATCCCCAAATTACATTTGGGGACATGTCATTGTCGTAAAGAAAAGGTCTAGTAATACAAATTCTACGACTACTTTTTATCATTGAAATTACACCCATAGTGCAAATGATTGATAAAAATACCTTATTGTGTTTCTTTAATCGATGGTTGGAAAAAATGTCTTGTTATTTACCAACATATGTGGCTAGGTTTATTCACTAACCTCCATCTTTCAACAGTGCATAAGCGTTGGCAAGTGGTATCAACGATATCACACGAGCGATTGTTAATGGAAACTGAAGCTACTAGGTAATAACAAAAGTTATGATTTGTTAATTTCCTCAAAGTGATAATTGCACACATGGATTTTTTTCCCCTGAAATTCACTTTGCTTTGAAGCCTTTTTCCCACACTCCATAAAAAAATGACAAAAAATGGTTTTATGGGATATTAGAATAGCTTCAGTTAAAAGATCGATAGATTTTTTTGGTTCATCTGAATCGTACAGTGCCATTTTAATTAATTATTCGTAACACAAAGTATCATATTTTTGTTTCGGAAAAATACAACAAGTTTCATTAATGAATTATTTTTTTGGTTTGAAACTTCGAAGAATGTCAAAGATAAAGTAAAAATACAAAGCCCCCGTTTTTGTGCGTAGAAAATACGTCATTCTCATATTATGGAGTAGATTATGATCATTGGAAAGCGTTAATATCTAAATCCAAGTATATCATACGTGCTAAACTGTTCATGTACTGACTGTAAATGCACAGATGATTCCAACTGCATTCTTTGTACTATTGGAACGTGTTGCTGTGATCCAACTCCAAAAATAAAAAAATCTACATTCTTCTTCAATCAAGTCAAGAAATCATACCCTTCCGCTGTTGGAATTATAGTCTTGTGTATCTTGTCATCTCAGGTAGGACAAGGCATATCATTTGTACTGTTTGGCTATCATGATCTATTTGGAATTATAATGTCATACACGCTTGGATATGGACTTGCAAGCTTGACTACATTCTGTAGCATTCTGGGGAGATACAGTTCAAAACAAGGTTTGGGTGCGTGCTGTTCTGCCATAGAGCAAGGAAGTAAAATTAGTCTTGTTTCAAATCTTAAGAACACTTTTAGCTACTGCTGGATTGGAATGAAAATGATTCCACATTTGTACGAGTTACCTAATCTAAAATACATCATAAAGACTAGTCTTTACATTTTAGTTACAGCTGAAAGTGCGTGTATCCTTACAGCAGAAACAGTAAATCTTGTATTTTTTAGACAAGCCATGTGGTTATCAATGCCTCTAGGTTTGTTTGCAGCTGCTCTTGTAGTAACTATGATTGAAAGTTACAAAATGATTAGAACTAAACAGTAAATCCAGAAACTCTATAATTTGTTGCAAATTCTATAAATCATGGTTCTCATTCAACTCAAACGCTTTAGGGAATTTCTGAGGGTTTAATGGAAATGTGTCTTTGTGAAATATCACACTAATGCTTTGTCCATTTCCTGAGTAACTAGTTCCTGTACTTTAAGAAAATACAATCTAGTTGCATACGGCATGGCATCGAGATTGTCTTCAATTGCCATCATCAGATATCTAACAGCTCTTTTAGAAATATCTAGATTAAATTTCAAATACAGTATTGGATCTTGCTTGACACCAATTTTATCTACAAGCCACGGCGGTGCCATCTCTTTTGCCTCTGCTATTACTTTTTTATACCAAAATGCAATGTTTGCAGGATCAAGTCCATCCTTCAGACCAACGATATCAGAAGACATTTTGCCCATCATCCTATCTGTGAGTTCTTTCAATGTTATATCAGGTATAATACAGTTTTATGGAAACGACTCAAAGATTGAAAAGTTGTTTGTCAATTTAGTATGTTGCCGTT
>JANXYF010000189.1 GCA_025350175.1 Nitrosopumilales archaeon
CAGTTCACAGTTACAGGAATTTGAGATACATTTGTCAGCGGTATAGCAGATGACAAGCTGTTCCAAACAAACACTTCAACGACATATTGTCCAGCATTCTTTGGAATCCAGGCTTGAGAGGTTGTAAAGGCTTGGTTTGAAAGCATAGATGCAGAAGTACTCTCAAAATATTCTGTTTCACCATTACTGCCTAGTACCTGTACCATATATGCAAATTTTTGTTCAGATTGACCATTGTTTGTAAGCGTAGATTCTACACCAATTTGCTGACCAGTATGAAAGATAGTAATCTTTTGGCCAGATGTATCTACCATAATAGGCTGAGTCATTGAAACATTACTATTCATAGCCATCGCAGATTGTGCAAATCCAAATAGTATCAGAACAGACCCAAGGAGAAATAATGAAGTCTTCAACAATTTGAGAAACTGGTATGCATATAAAACAATTACTTATGAATCATAAGTAGGAATAATCATCATCTTAATCACGTATAAATTTGTAGTCATGCAGTGATTCTTTTTACTATAACCTCATGTCCTGCGTAAACGTGTGAGGCATGATTTACCTTTATTATTTCATTTACTTTTTGTTCTGAAAAATATTTTTCATTATACCTGCCTAAACTTTTTTTACAGTTAAAACAGTAAATTTCCCAAGACTCCACACATAAAAAAATGGTTTTATTGTATTTAAGATTCTATATTTGAAAATCCAGGTTGATCTTTATTTTGATAGAATTGAATTTTAGAGACTTTGTAATAAATTACCTCTCCTCTCCTTTCAATTACTGCAAGCACTGGTTCCTTGCCCATTGTAGTAATATCTTCTATTTGTTTTTGCAGTAATCCAATTTTCTCTCTCTTACCTTCAGTTAATCCAAATACGACGTATTTTGCACCTTTTTCTCCAAATTGTCCTCGTTCATAAACTCGAAAATCGGAACCAAATCCAAATCCATCTTTTGCAACATACCCTCTAGTTCTAAGATCTCTATATATCAGAAATTTAGTGAAAGAGTCAGGATCAAGTTTAATACATTCTGCCATCAAAGTATCGAAATCTATCTGATGAGTTCCTCGGAAGAGCTTTAATTTATCAACATAAAGCAAGTATAAAGATTCAAAAGGTTTGAGGAAAAATTTCTTTTTTATCAGTTCTCCAAATCCTTTGAGTTCTAAGACATGTTGCATGTCTTTGTCAGATACAAGAACATGATCTTTTACTAGAACTCCTTCTACTTTAGACTCTAACTCAGACATTGAGATTCAATGGATTATTATCAATATAATAGATCGTGTTGTTATAGGGAAAAATCAGTTCTGGAATAGATAGAAAAAGAATTCTATTAGGCGATAACTGAGAAATAGATAACATCGAGAATATTTGTAGTAATTTCAGCACCGACAACATCTAGGAAGCATAGATATGATCTCACGGTTAAAATATAGGGCTTTAAGTAAAAAAATACGTTATCATGCACGGAGCAAATTACCGAGTTGGAAATGGTCAACCATATACAAGGAAGAAGTACATCAAGGGTAAACCTCAAATAAAAATTGCAAAATTCTACGGAGGAAAAAAAGATGGCGATTATGATTTTTGCGTACAGCTTTGTTCTCAGCAAAAGATGCAGATAAGACACATGGCAATTGAATCTGCAAGATTATCTGCAAACAAGGCAATTGAAACAGTTACGGGAGAAACAGGCTACTACTCTACATTGAGAGTTTATCCACATATTTTACTAAGAGAGAATAAAATGATTGCAACCGCAGGTGCAGATAGATTGTCAGAAGGAATGAGAGGAGCATTTGGCAAAGCTGTAAGCTTAGCTGCGCGTATAGAAATTGGACAAGTGATTATGGAGGCACATGTGAAAAAAGAACATCTTGAAGCAGCAAAAAAAGCCCTACATGGTGCATCTGTAAAACTACCATGTACTCCAATGCTCAAAGTAATTCCGTTAAAACCTGCTTTAGCTTAATTTCAAAGAGTTAAGAATCTCTGTTTGTTTCTTATTTAGCATATCAAGGAATTCATCAAACTCATCGTTTGTAGGATTACGTTTTAGAATTCTTCTGCATTGATAATAAAAAGAGTTGTACAATCTTCCTATCACTATTCCATAACCAAATGAGTCAGAGTGATCCTTCAATTCATCTAATGATTTTACAATTTTAAAAATTTCATTGGATTTATCTGCAACCTCATTTATTTTTTGATTTAATTTTGCTTCGAGTTGTTTATCCATGATATACCTTTACAACATCATGTTAAAAAATAGTATTATAAACAGTACCCTTTAATAGACTAATAATTTCTAAATCGGTTAAGCGGTTGTAGTATAGCTTGGTTATTATGCGGGATTGCCAATTCTGCGACCCGGGTCCAAATCCCGGCAACCGCATTTACTTATGCAAACCTTTTCTAATTATTTCTAATGCATTTTGAGCTCTTTCAGGTTTAGGTAGCTGTATCATGAATACATTAGT
>JANXYF010000198.1 GCA_025350175.1 Nitrosopumilales archaeon
AATGACTTGTTTTTGTGGCTGTGAAACTTTTGTTAAAGACAGTAATGGATTCAAAGTAGGCTGTGCAAAGTGTAATCATGGTGCTCAAAATCACGAAGAAAGTTTCAAGTTAAAGCCATTAGAAGAAGGGGCTCAAAAGCGCGGCTCTTTATCTTAATCATTCACCAATTACTTTAACAAGAACTCGTTTAGGTCTTTTACCGTCAAATTCTCCATAAAATATTTGCTCCCATGGACCAAAATCAAGTTGGCCTTTAGTAATAGCTACCACAACTTCTCTTCCCATGACTTGTCTTTTCAGATGAGCATCAGCGTTGTCTTCTCCTGTTTTGTTATGTTCATACTTTGATACGGGCTCATGCGGTGCAATCTCTTCTAGCCATTTTTCATAGTCTTGGTGTAATCCACTCTCGTTATCATTAATGAATACACTTGCAGTAATGTGCATGGCATTAACTAGACAGAGACCTTCCTTGATACCACTTTTTTGAATTATTTTTCTTACCTCAGGTGTGATATTTACAAATCCTCTTCTTGATGGAATATTATATGTAAGATATTCTGTATGCGATTTCATGTCAATAATAGAATCAAATACTGATAAAAATCCAGTGCAGGCTCAGAACTCAAGATCCTTCTCATCAAATCAAATGGATATGGTCATCAACGCCTGCAATCAACGATTTTGTTTGTTCCTACTTGAGTCTTTCAAGAAGCTTGATAAAAGGCGGGGCGTTGCTTACACAAATGGTAACAATCGATGCAACGTGTTCCCTTGAAAGTTTTAGGAAGTTTGTAATCCTAAGTACTTGTAACTCGTTTATTCCTGAAAGTTACATGGGGGATTATGAAGTGTTCCCAGAGCGTGAAACATCTCCAGGATTGATTTACGTAGAGGCTGCAGACAAGGTTACTCTAAAAAAGATTCGTGACATGACTTTTGTAAATGCAAAAGAAGTACTAGGCATAATTTATTCATCAAAAAGCGGCAATACGAATCTAAAATGGAGACAGATAAGGAGAAACACTGGCAAAGTAGTGGGTGATGCCTCGACCAATACGCTTGTTAACTTGACTGAATCTGGAGTCATAACACAAGAGTGGGTCCAGAATTACCTCAGAAAGAAGGCAGAAGAAAAGAAAGAAGCCAAGACTGACGAGTTAACAAACTAGATTACTTTTCTTTTTTATTATAGTTCCACAGAGGTATTAGATTGATTACTAAAAAAATAGATGATAATGCTGTTGCTCTAATACCAGAGGAATCAGATGATCTCTTTACATTAAGACGCATCATAGGTAAGGGAGATAGAATAGTAGGAGATACCTCAAGAGCTGTCAAACAAGAAAAGGATTTTTCAAGACCTGACAAAGGAGAGAGGATTAAAATCCGTATAGCACTGGATGTTGAGAAAATTTCTATAGATGAGGTAGTAGACAGATTAAGAGTCCAGGGCACTATCATGGAATCTGATAATCCATCAGTGAGTAAAGGATCACATCATTCCTTGACATTAAAAATTGGTGATGCAGTTACTCTAATCAAGAAAAGTTGGAGTGAAATTGAAAAAAAATTAATCTTTGAAAAAAAAGAACATGGTGCATTTCTTCTTGTTGCAATAGATACTACGGATTGCGGTTTAGGAAGATTAAGTGGTACACATCTCAAACTTTTGCCAAACATGTATTCAGGTGCAAGTGGAAAGAGATACAAATCTAAATTTAACATACAAGATTTTTTCAAAGATGTTCAGAATGCAATTTCAACTTTGATAAGAGACGGAGACAGCATGGTAATATTTGGACCAGGAGAGACTAAGAAAAGATTAGCAAATTTTTTAGCAGAAGTTCCATCCATTAAAGGACATAAGATCCAAGTAGTAGATGCAATAGATTCGTCTGGTGAAGATGGAATTTACACTTTTATTAAATCTGATATAATGAAGCAAACTCTAGACACAAGTAAGATTGCAAAGGTTTCTGCCATACTAGATGAGATAATGTTACGAGCCAATAAGAAAAGTACCAAGTTTACTATGGGATTTGATGAGACCTCAAAGGCAAATGACCTAGGCGCTGTAGAATCACTAGTATTTTCAGATAGAATATTTGAAAAACAGGATGAAGATAAAATAATTGAATTTCTCAACCAAGTAGAATCAAAAGGTGTTGAAGTTTATGCAGTGGACTCGACCACAGATGTTGGACTTAGGGTTTCATCTCTTGGAGGAGTTATTTCTCTTCTTAGGTTTTCTCCGCAAAGTTGACTCTTCAAGCCATTTCATATATGGCAAGCTAACACTATCCATTTTGAGCTCTACTATTTCTGGAACTTCATATGGATGAGTTTTAGATATTGTCTCTTTGAGTTTTTGTTTAGAGTCACTAGTAGTTTTAAAAAGTGCTAGAAATTCCTTAGTATCTTGAATCTTATTTTTCCAAGTATAGACAGAGTTAATTTCAGTATAGTTTACACAAGCTGCTAATTTTTTTTCTACTACAATATGTGCTACTCTAGAAATTGATTTTTTGTCAGGAT
>JANXYF010000234.1 GCA_025350175.1 Nitrosopumilales archaeon
TGGCGCATATGCATCAAACCCAAATTTTTCACGTATCTCATCTGCAAATTTTGTGCAAGAATCTGCATCTCCATGAACAGTAAGAACTTTAGGATTACCCTTGATTTTCTTCATTAATTCAAAGAGAGAGTCTCTATCAGCATGTCCTGAAAATTCAAACTGTCTTACTTCTGCCTCACACTTGAATTCTTTTCCTCTGACACCAACTCGTCCTGTATCCAAAAGTTTTCTTCCGGGGGTTCCTTCTCCTTGATATGAAACTAGTGCAATACCATTTCTCTTATCTAATGCTAAATTCTGTAAATAAAATACTGCAGAACCACCTACTAACATGCCAGCAGGTGAAATTATGACAGCTGGTTCATCTAATGCATGCTTTCTTTCTTTTTCGCCTTTTATCCAAACTGCTTGGTGAACAGAATCGGCAAAAACTTTTGGATCACGTAAATACTCTGGATAATTCAACATTATTTCATTTACTTTTACAGCCATGCCATCCATTACCACTTTGTGTTTGAATCCAGCGTTCTTTAAGACACATGCAATTTCTTGTGATCTTTCCACTGAAAAAGCTGGTACAAAGAGAGAGCCTTTTCTATCCAACACTTCATATGCAAATTCCATGAACTTTTCTTCTGATTCGTTTCGTGGCATCTGGTTTGTCTGAGAGTATGTACTTTCAGTAATCACTAAATCAACCTCACCAAAATCAAGATCAGCATCTCTTAGCATTCTTGATCCTCTTGGGTTTATGTCTGCAGTGTAAAACAATCTCTTATTTTCAGATTCAACTATAACTGATGCACCTCCTAAAACATGACCTGATTCGAGGAGCTGAAAAGAAGCATTTCCACGTTCAATTTTTTCTCTATATTTTATCTCCTTTGAATGCATCATCATCTTTGAAACATTAGCAAAATCGTACGGTAGCTGAGTTTTTTGAATTCTAAGCATATCTTCAATCAACAATCTTGAAAGGTCAAACGTTGGAGGGGTAGCATAAACATCAGTACTACCATTTACAAAGAGTGCGGGCATATTGCCCGAATGGTCAAGATGTGCATGAGTAATTATAGCCGCGTTTATCTCATGCGGATTTACCGCAATTGGATATAGCGACTCTTTTCTTAACTCTACTCCATAGTCTAATAGAAAACTAGCACCATCGCAATTTACTTGAAATGCTGATCTGCCTACTTCTTTGGCTGCCCCTAGAACTCTTACCTGCAAGAATCAAAACTTTTTCAAAGGACTTTTAAATCTTTAGCACTCAGATCTGACCTGACTTATTATATTTCTTGGATGATTTGCAAAAGACTTAATTAGATCAAAAAAAATGATCCGACTATGGGTAGAACTTTTGAAGCATGGTGGAGTACAATCCCAAAAGACCTTAGAGACAAAGTTCGAAAGGGCGATGAGGGAAACAAACCACTATTGAATCAAATAAACTGGATTTGGGTTCACAATATGATGAATCAGAAAGGAGATCTAAATCCTTCATCTGCGGAATTGCTTGACTGGGTAACATCAGGCCAGATTGAAGCAATGCGCCAAATAAAGAAGTAAAAATATCATTTATACTTTCTTTTTGTTTTTCTTTTATTTTAAAAAGTTGAAAAAATTCTATAACTCCGTTATGGATTTTGCAGATCATTTAAATAGCAAACGATGAAAGATCAAAAACAGAATGCCAATCGCAATTCTTCCAGACGTTGATGAGCAGAGATGTATAGGCTGTGCGCTATGCGTAGAGATCTGTACTTCTCTTGGTCCAGACGTTCTTCGTGTAAAACCAGTAGAAGGTTGGAAGCGAGGTAAAGCATTTGTATTTTATCCAGAAAGATGCATCTCAGACGGAGCATGCATTGGAGTTTGCCCAACAAAAGCAATCTTCTGGATGAGACCAATGACTTACACTCCAGGACAACCAGTACCTCTACACAAGAACGGTGTATTCGTAAAAGGCTGGGCAGAAGACGCCGCACTATAAGCGGATTCATTCTCTTTTTTATTATTTTTTGATATTGAGAAATTTGATTTTTGGTTTTAGGCCTTTGGACTGATATTTTAAGAACTCATCATTTGTGGCATAAATTTTCTTGAATTTGTTGTTTTTAAGAAACATACTCCAAGTTTTAGTGAATTCTGGAAATTCATTTTGATTAAAGTCCGTGTCTGATATGACATAATGAGCTGCAGGGTAAATATCTGATAGTTCCAATGGAATTATTCCAAGATACTGATTATATTGACAAAATTGTACGTCGTCTAATTTGGAATCAAATTTCTTTTTTAGGTTGTTATACTCTGCTGAAGTATAAAATGGTCTTATACTACCATCTGGAATGATTACCAGTGTCTTCTTTTTTGTTTTGAATTTACGAACTAATGAATGAAATCTAAAAATCTCAGGCCTGTACTGATCTTCTTTGGAAAACAGAAACACTGCATTCTCTTTGTATCGTGGTGTAGTTTCTAAAAAGAATGAGGTATTATTAGTAAAAATAGATATTGCTTCAAATAACTTGGGATGAGCCCTTGCCTTTCTTATAGTGTATTCCCATAGCCGTCCCTCATGAATAGCCTCTTTTACTCTGTCTACTTCAGCCTTTATGGCATATAGATTGTGGAGTGCTATCTTGTTAGTTCTATCTTCTTTATCTAGAGATAACATCTCTTTTGGCTTTAATCTGGTACATACTTCACAGTTACAAGAAAAATATGCAACTTCAGAGAGATGAGCAGTACCATCTTCCATGATATATCTATCATGTTTTGCATATAGCATGTAAGATGCAGAATCAAAGGTATCACAACCAAGTGCCACTGCAAGAGGTATGGTAAGTGGATGTCCTGCTCCAAATAGATGAAGTGGGATGGAATCCGGAATCTCTTTTTTTGCAGTTATTATCATTTTGGCAAGTAGTTTGTATTCATAAGATTCCATAAATTCAACAGGACTTCCCAAGGCTAACATTTGAAAACCTGAATCAATAAGTGCTCTTGTTGATTTTTTGACTAGATCTGAGTGTTCGCTTCCTTGTATTGGTCCAACCCATATCTGACCATTATCGTCTCTAGTATCAAGAGTCTCTTTTGAAACTCTAAGTGTGTGTTGAACATATTCTATTGCCTTCTTTTTTGAAAGTCCAAGTCCTGTAGGTCGATCCAAAGGAATCGCAATATCTGTTCCTATTCCTTTTTCAAAAGCTGCAATTTTTTTATAATCTACATCAATGTCTCCATATTCCAAGACCTGATATCCACCAGAATCTGTCATGATTGCACCATCGTAATCAATTATCTTGTGAATGCCTTGTTTTATTGCCTCATCACCATATCTCTTTAATGTGATGTACGCATTTGTTATGACTAGATCAAATCCCATCTCTTTTAATTTTTTAGCAGGAATTTTTTGCTTGACTGGATGAATTACAGGAACATATGCAGGAGTCTCAACTTTACCATGATTTGTATGAAGTATTCCTATTCTTCCTGCAAGATCTGATTTTTTTATCTCGAACATTTTAAATTTTAATCTGATATGGCGTAATTTGAACCTAGTATGGAAAGAATTTCTGCATATCTCCTTTCTTGAGAACTAGTTGTAGCCAATCCACATTATCTTCTATTTTACTTCCTTTGAAAATTGATTTTACCTTCTTTGCCGTTGCAGAAATTGATTTACTACTAATATCAATTTGAAAGGTCTTCTTTCTACCAAATTCTTGTACCGTATCATGATAGATAATGCCTAATATTTCACTGCCTATGTTCTCAAGGGATTTTTTGCTAGTGTATTTTCTTTTTTTGTATATTGATTGTAATTTGTATGGGCTTTTCCTTAACACCACAGACAATTCTACATTCTTTGATGATATGACATAAGGAGCAAGATGGCCTACAAGTAACGAGTCCTTTGAATTCATTTTGTTTATTATTTTTTTTAATTTACTAACATCGACATCGAGTGTCCCGTTATTCTTTACAAATACTCCCTCACTTATTGCAATCTTGTTGATATCAATTATCTCAAGGTTTAGCTTCCTTGAAATCAATTTTGCTATTGTATGCTTACCCGTTCCAGGATTGCCAGTTATTATTTTCACTAAATATCCTGTAATTGAATGAAATTAAACACTTTTGGAATACTAATAAGAGCATATCTTTGATTAATTCTCATGCAAATTGGCCTACTAGGGAAAACCAATGTCGGAAAATCCACATTCTTCTCAGCTGCTACTCAGACTACAGCTCAGATTGGTAATTATCCATTTACAACTATTGAGCCAAATATGGGAATTGCTTATGTGAAGACTAATTGTGCCTGCAAACATTTTGCAATAAATCACAATCATCCATTATGTGTTAATGGAATTAGATTTATTGCAATCAAGCTAGTAGATGTTGCAGGCCTAGTTCCTGGAGCTCATGAAGGAAAAGGTCTTGGTAACAAATTTTTGGATGATGCAAGAACATCTGAAGTGTTAATCCATGTAGTAGATGCATCAGGCTCTACAGATATACAAGGTCAACCTGTACCTGCAGGAACTCATAATCCACTTGAAGATGTCAAATTTGTGGAAGAAGAATTTGATCAATGGATGAAACAAATACTTCAAAGAGAATGGCATAAACTTACTAGGGAATTAGAAAGCAAAAGTGGAAAGGTCATTCAAGCAATTGCCCAAAGATTTAGTGGACTTGGAATTGATGAATATGATGTAGAGTCTGTAGTCCACAGCCTGAATTTACATTCAAAGAAACCTCATGATTGGAGCGAAGATGAACTTGTTTCATTTGTTAAAACGCTCAGAAAAAGAACAAAACCAATCATAATTTCTGCAAATAAATCTGATCTTTGCCATGATCTTAGTATCTTGGATGAATTTAAAAAAATACATCCAACTATTGCATGTAGTGCAGAAACTGAACTTCTTTTGAGAAAAGCGGCAAAGGGTGGAATTATAGAATATCTACCAGGTGAAAAATCTTTCAAGATTAAAGATGGAATTAATCTAAACCCTCAACAGAAAAGTGCGCTTGATCTTGCAGAAAAAGTTGTATCTAAATTGGGTGGCACGGGAGTTCAACAGATCCTCGACTCTGCATGTTTTGATCTTTTAAAATTAATTACTGTATTTCCAGTAGAAGATGAAACAAAACTATCTAATAAAAATGGGGAAGTTCTACCCGATGCAAAGCTCTTACGACCAGGTGCTACTGCGCGAGACCTAGCAAAGTCAATACATCAGGATCTTGCAAATGGTTTTCTTTTTGCTATTGATGCAAAAACAAAACAACGAGTAGGAGCAGAACATCAACTCAAAAATGGAGATGTTTTAAAAATCGTATCAACTCTAAGCAGGGGATAAAATGCTAAGTCTTGGAATAGAAAGTACCGCTCATACATTTTCATGTGCAGTGATAGAAAAAAAGGGAAAACAAGGAAAGATTCTTTCTGATATACGAAAGATCTACAGACCTCCAGAAGGAGAAGGGATTCATCCACGTGAGGCATCACGTCACCATGCGGAAAATTCTCCACAAGTTCTTTCAGAGTGTCTCAGAAAAGCCAATGTAAAAATTTCTGATCTTGATATTGTATCATATGCAGCAGGTCCAGGTCTTGGACCATGTTTGAGAATTGGAGCAGTAGTGGCAAGATCTCTATCTTCATACTATAATATTCCAATATATCCTGTAAACCATGCACTAGGTCATATCGAACTTGGAAAAATGCTGACTGGTGCAAAAGATCCTTTGGTGTTACTTGTTTCAGGAGGACATACAATGATCTTGGCATTTCTTTCAAAGAAATGGAGAGTTTTTGGTGAAACTCTGGATATTACTTTAGGTCAATTACTAGATCAGATTGGAAGGTATGCTGGATTTGCATCACCATGTGGACCAAAGATGGAAGAGCTTGCATCAAAATCAAAAGAATATCTTCCATTACCTTATGTTGTAAAGGGAAATGATGTCTCATTTTCAGGTCTCTTGTCTGCGACAAAAAGAATAATTCCAAAGGGAATAGAGGCCACATGCTTTTCATTACAAGAAACTGCATTTTCTATGATAGGGGAAGCAACAGAAAGAGCCCTCTCATTTACTGGAAAAAAAGAACTCTTGGTTGTTGGAGGAGTTGCTGCAAACAAGAGATTATCTGACATACTTTCAAGTATATGTAAAAGACATGGCTGCAAGTTTTTTGTAGCACCAAAAGAATACGCTGGAGACTGTGGTTCTCAAATATCTTGGGTTGGATTATTAGAGTCGTCAAAGAAGATTGGAACAAATCTAGGAGATACTTTTGTAAAACAATCGTGGAGATTAGATACCGTTGAAGTTCTTTACTAGGGTAAATATTTGGAAATAGCTTCCTTTATTTCTTTTTCCCATTTACCTGTATTGTATACTCCAAACTTGTAGGTCTTTTCACCTTCATCAATTTTTATTTTTATTCTTACTTTTTTTATCAATCTACCTTCTTTTGCAACTTCTGTTATCTGATCTAGTTTGGCCTCAAGAACTGTTTTTCCAAATTTCTTTGAAAAATCCATGATTCTTCCCTCTGTCTTATCAAACGCAATTCTCTTATTTGTTAGCGTGAGAATGCCTGAACCAAGAGAGTCTTCCGAACAATCCTCTTGTGTTATTCTCTTCTCATCTGGTTCCATGTAGTTTCTTTTTGTACCCGATGTTATAATTGTATATTTGGCAAATCATAAATTTTGTTTTGAAAAACTATTTTTGTAAAATGACATGATTGTGACTTAAATTATGTTAGACTCTACTAGTTTTCATTGAAACTGCTCAAAAAAGGTGCAGAAGCTGATATCTATATTACATCTTGGAATGGTCAAAACTCTGTTTTAAAAATTAGAAAAAAGAAAGATTATCGAGTTCATTCTCTTGATACTAGAATACGAACACTGAGAACTATACGGGAGGCAAAAATGATCTCTGAGGCCAAATCCTTTGGAATTACTACACCTCTTGTTTATTTTGTGGATGAGAAAAAATGTAAAATATATCTTCAATTCATTGAAGGTAAATTAATTCGAGATCTTCCTACAAAACAAATCATAACAACATGTAAAGAAATAGGCAAAATTGTGGGGCTTCTCCATAAGAATGGAGTTATGCATGGAGATTTGACCACTTCAAATTTTATTCTCACTCAAAAAGGATTGGTCATACTTGATTTTGGTCTTTCACAAAAAACAGATAAAATGGATGACTATGCCATTGATCTTCGTTTGTTCAAGGAAGTTCTTAACAGCGCTCATGCTCAAATTGTAGATGATGCTTGGACTTTATTCGTACAAGGATATAGAAAGATATTGGGAAAAAACATTACTGAAAAAATAATTAATCAAGTTTTGGTGATAGAAAAAAGGGGCAGGTACGCAAATGTCATCTAGTATATTTTTTGCCAGTTCAAATAAGAATAAATTTGAAGAGGCAAAAAACATTACTTCAAAATTTGGATTAAAAATAAAATTTCTTAAATCTACTCTTCAAGAAATTCAGGCAGATGATCTAGAAGAAATTGCAAGACATAAAGTCATGGAGGCATTTTCTATCTGCTCAAAACCTGTAATTGTGGAAGATGATGGCCTTTTTATAAAATCATTGAATGGTTTTCCTGGACCATATTCTTCATTTGTATTTAATACAATTGGTAACAAAGGGATCTTACGATTAGTATCAAAACCAAGGGATGCATCATTTAGATCAATTATTGCATATTGTGAAAGAGATGGCGATGTACATCTGTTTAGTGGAGACGTAGAAGGAACAATATCTAAAAAAGAACAAGGTGCGAGGTGGGGTTTTGATCCTATCTTTATTCCTCAAGGGAAACACCAAACATACTCTCAGCTTGTGGAAAAAAACCAGATATCTCATAGATATCTGGCACTGAAAAAATTTACTAATTGGTATCTAAATAAGAAGAAATCACGCGGTCGATGAATCTTTTCTGATTCTGAAGAACAACAATTCTTGACATCTCACTCTCATCCATGATTGAATACATTCCACTTTGTTTTACAAGTTGATCTGAAAAATGTCTTATTTCCAACATATCTGGAGAATTTGCATATTCTAATCTGTTTCTTGATCTGCCAACATGCATGTATGATTTTAACTCTATAAAATGTACATTTGCACGATTAATCAATTGTGTGTAATCTGGAATTAATTTTTCATCAGCATTATAGTCTTTAATTAAAGTAAATCGTAATACTGTCCTTGTATCAAGTTCTGCAAGTAATTCAAGACTAGTATTCCATCTTTTCCACGCATCTTTGTATTTTGGTCTGTTTACTAGATCAAATATTTCTGAGTTTGGAGCATTTGTTGAAAGATACAATTGTGTTGGTAATGCATCTTCGTCTCTGAGTCTTTGTAACATTTCGGGTTCCTGACCATTTGTTACAAGAAATATTGATTTTGTAGCCGGAAGTTTCTTTAGATATTTTATAAGTTCAGGCAATTGTGGATACATGGTAGGTTCTCCTGATAGTGAAATGGCATAATGACTAGGAAGAAGTGACTCGTCTAGCTTTTCCTTGTTACTTTTTGGATCACCATAATGACCCATGATCAATTTCTTTCGCTCTTCCATTAGATTAGATATGATTATCTCGGGAGGTGCGACTTTATCAGCTGGCATCTCCAAAGAACTGTAAAACTCCATTGGTCTCCAACAGTAAACGCATCGATTTTCACAAAACATTCCAGCTGGAGAAAATTCCATGCATCTGTGAGTTGAAATCCCATAGAACTTGTGTTTGTAACACTGACCATCATCTTTGAATGATTTTTTTGTCCAATGACAAAGTTCAACAGTTCCATGATCTGAAACTCCATACTTTGCTTTCTTTAGCTGATCTAGAATCATTGGTTTGATCTGGATGAAATCATTTGAAACTTCTACTGTTTCTCCAGAACAACTCATGACTTATTTCTTGAGCAGGTTTTAATTAAATCCAGACTACTAGTCTATTTCCAGAATGGTACACATGGATTATTCGACATTGGAACACACCATATTTTACCCAAGTATAGCATACTTACGAAGATAACCACTGTAGTAATTCCCATGGCAATGAACCAGTTTCTCGACTTCATGAGTGCGGATGTTTTTTTTGTTGCTAATAAACTTACGCCTGATTATCAGGAAGCGATCAATATTCCTTCTATAATCTGAAATACTATAAATCCAAATCCTTGAACTATTTCAAAAGGACGCATTATTCACAAAACTATCTTATATTACATACTGGTAACACACGGCATGAATGCTGCTAGAATCGTCAAAGTAAAGGAAGCTCTTGAAATTCAATCTCTTGAAACTCCAAAACCACGGGGAT
Source organism: Nitrosopumilales archaeon (assembly GCA_025350175.1). Taxonomy (GTDB): domain Archaea; phylum Thermoproteota; class Nitrososphaeria; order Nitrososphaerales; family Nitrosopumilaceae; genus Nitrosotalea. The sequence continues at coordinate 9,387 of JANXYF010000234.1, forward strand.
CTCAAGTTCTCATTAAAGTAGAATCTGCTGGTGTTTGCCATAGTGATATACATCTCTGGGATGGTGGCTATGAAGGACCTGGAGGCTCATTTATGAAAACAACTGATAGGGGTGTAAAATATCCCTTAACTCCAGGGCATGAAGTTGCTGGGGTAGTAGAGAGTATGGGTGAAGATGTAGAAGGATTTGTAAAGAATGAAAAAGTTCTGGTTTTTCCTTGGATAGGTGAAGGTCTGTGTCCAGCTTGTAGGATAGGAGAAGAAAATCTTTGTGACAAACCAAGATCTTTGGGTGTTTACAATGATGGCGGTTATGCAGAATATGTTCTTGTTCCAAATTACAAATATTTGGCAAAAATAAATGACATGGACACTGATATTTGTGCGCCTTTGTCTTGTTCTGCACTTACTGCTTATGGTGCAATTAAGACTGCAAAACTAAACCCAGCTGATAATGTAGTGATTGTAGGTGCTGGAGGACTAGGATTGATGGGAATTCAATTGGCTAAAGCAATTAGCGGTGCAAGAATAATTTCATTAGATGTTAATGATGATAAATTACAAGTGGCAAAACAAAGTGGTGCAGACATTATTATCAATTCTTCCAAGGAAGATCCTGTAAAAGCTATAATGGAATTAACCGGTAATTTGGGTGCTGATGCTGTAATTGATTTTGTAAATGCTACAAAATCTGTAGAAGTTGACATGCAAATTCTACGACGCAGAGCTCGTGTTGTTCTCGTAGGTCTATTTGGAGGTTCTTTGCAACTAAATCTTGTAACAATGCCTACTAGGGCATACAAGTTGATGGGTTCATACACAGGTTCTATGACTGATATGATTGAATTAATTTCCCTTGCCCGTAGAGGGATAATCAAGCCAATGATATCAAACAAGTTCAAACTTAATCAGGCAACAGAGGCATTAACAATGCTTAAACAAGGAAAAATAATAGGCAGAGGAATCATTAATCCATAAACATATCTCTGATTATAGCAAAAACTACTAGCATATCCTAAAAGTTGGTATCTATACAGTTGAGTTAAGATTAATACTGGATTGAGAGCGATTTTCCTTATGTGGCCCTTGTAGTACAGTGGCCAGTATAGGGGACTGTGGATCCCCGGACAGGGGTTCGATTCCCCTCAAGGGCCTTTTTTTGTTAATTTATAAAATTTTTATAATTGATATTTTAGAATATACCGAATTTACTTGATTCCATCTCTTCTTTGATGGCTAGTTTTACCTTCAAGTTCTTTTGACTAACCCTGTCATTTAACCAAGTCAAAAATTTGTGGTCCAAACCTTTTCCCTTTATCTTTTCAAAATCTGGTCCCATCTGCTCAGATAATCGTTTTACAAGTGATCTGTTGACACAAACCACATAAAAGTGCCAACCAAAAGCAAATTCTGAATCTGTTACTACAAAGTCATTTTCCCCATGAACCATCTTCTCGGCATTGCTCAATGTTGATATGATTGCCTTACTGGTATTTTCATAATCTGTAGCTGATACATTGATGTTGATTCTTTCTTGCATCATGTGTATTGTAAAGACATTTCCAAATAAAAACATGACTGAGAATTCATTCTAGTGGTCAATTAGGTGTTCAACTTCTATGTTGAAAAAAGTCTTGAGAATTCCAATATAGCTCTTTACAGGATCTGGTATGTCATCTCCGCACGCAATGCCAAGATTTTTTGCATTTATCCATATTACAAGCGTCTGAAGTATGGTTAGAAACCTGTCATTTTCGAGATTCTTTGAGCCGATAGCTTTAGAATATCTATCAGCAAATTCCCATGCAACAGCAAAATCAATGCAATCAGTATTAAATATTGCAAGCATCTGTTCTCGAAGAGATTCTGCTTTCTTGAATGGTGTAACATTTAGGATGTATGGAAAATCTACTTTATTTGGCATGAATCCAGTAAGAGGCCCCCATATGGTTATTATTTTACATCCAGGTTTGAGACTTTCAAATTTTGGAATCATTTTTTCAATTACCTTCTGATCTGAAAACCAAAAAAGTATTACTGTAGCATCACTAATGTCGGAAACTGTAACATCCTGACATCTAAATGATCCATTTGAAATATGATTTTGATCAAGAAGTTTTTGTGCATGTTCTATCTTGTCTTTGATTTTGTCAATACCAATTGCTTTCTTTACCTTGAATTCTTGTAAAGATGCTATGATACTGTTTCCACTACCACATCCTAAGTGGTAAAATATGTCATTTTCAGACAGTTCTGCAAATTGAAAGATATCTCTTAATGTTTTATCTGATAATTCGACATCCTCACCACTGATTATAGAACTTGGAAGTGATGATAGATAATCTTCAATTTTCACTAAATGATGATAATCCACACTAGATTTATTCTCTTATTCTTTCTAGGGCAGAAACTGCCTGCCATAATGTAACTCTGACGTATGATGGCATGTTAGGGTCTTGGGATATCTCATCAAGAGCGCTTATGGCATTTGCTGCTCTTACCGAAACTGGAGAATTTTGCTTTTTTAATTCTACAATTAATTCTGTCAAATCTTTCTTGATGTTTCTTGGAGTAGAAGGATTTGCTGCAATTTCAACTAGAGTAGTAATGGCTATGTTTAAAGTGTCAGTATTTGGATCATTTTTTTCGACCATTGTAACATCCAAGCTATGCTAATTGAGCTTATTTTATAAAGTTTGCATTATACTTCTACAAAGATATTTTCTGATTCTACTACTACTTTATACGAATTCAGGTCTTTTATCTTGGCAGGAAAAGAAGAAAGCTTACCTGTTTTACAATCAAATTTTGCTCCATGCCATCCACATGTTACAACTGTTCCATCCAAACTTCCTTCAGAAAGACTTGATCCTGCATGCGTGCATGTGTCATTAACTGCATAATAAGTTCCATCAATATTTGCAACAAGTACATCTTTACCATCTATTGTAATCTTCTGCATTTTGCCTGGAATGAAATCACTTACCTTTCCAACAATTATCTTTCCCATGCCTGATAAGAATCTTGAACTCTTAATAATTTTAATGCCGTTTCTAGAACTTCAGAATATTGAATTAAACAAATTTCACAGTGTTTTGCAGTTTACCCAAATTTTCTATCTCCATCTCTATCTTATCACCATCCTTCAAAAAGACAGCATCTGGCTTGTTGAGCATGACTCCTGCAGGAGTACCGGTAGATATGATATCGCCCTTTTCCAATGTCATTGCTTTGCTTAACAATGATACAATGGAATAGACCTTTAGATGCATATTTGATGTTGAAGAATTCTGTCTAATGTCTCCATTTACCTTGGTCATCATTTTGAGATTCTGTGGATCAGGTATTTCATCTGCAGTAGTTATCCAAGGACCACAAGGTGCAAAAGTATCAAAACCCTTTGCTCTGGTAAACTGTTTGTCTTTTGCTTGTATGTCTCGTGCGGATGCGTCGTTTAGAACCATGTATCCAAAAACTGCTTCCTTTGCCTCTTTTTCTGATATGTTCTTACAGTCCTTGCCAATTATCACAGCAAGCTCGATTTCATAATCAAGCTTTGAGACAAATGAAGGACAAACTATGTCTGATGTAGCTCCATTGAGCGTTGTTCTTGGTTTGATAACTATGGCCGGCTCATCTGGTGGAATCAAATTTTGCTCCTTTGCATGATCTTTGTAATTAAATGCCAAACAAATTATTTTAGATGGATTTGGAATAGGTGGAAGAAATTTAAAGTCAGATAAGTTCTCATTATAATTTAGATTTTTTGCGTTAGTCTTTATTTCATCATACCATCCATCAAATAAAAAATCTTTGATACTTTGTGGTATGGGAATTCCAGTCTGTGACGTCATACTTTCTCTTGTCAAAACCTTTTCGCCATTAACAATAGCATATGTTTCAATATTTTGTTTTAGTAATCTTGCAATCTTCATTTTCTTCACTTGTGAGTGTATATCGCCTGATTCGTAGAATCTTTTCTACAATATCCGAATCTCATGAATTGAATTTCTGCTCCCACATTTAACTCTAAGTAGTATTGTTCGGTAATACCTTGTTTAACTTCTAGACTATTTTCATTGAATTGGTCATTTATGAAGAGTATATTTGGTATCAAGACTTCTATGTTTACTGGATTATTTCTTGGAACCCATTGAATTTTAGGAATATCTGATTTGTAATTACTGCTAGTAATTTCTCCTTCTATTTCTGAACCTACTTTTGTAATCTTTATGTTGTATAATTCTAACAATCTTGCCTCATCACCAACTTTCAATGTATTAGCGTCAGTACCAGATATGAAAAAATTTCCATCTATCTTGATTTTCCTTTTACCCATATCATTTTGTGGATGATTTGGAATCTCAATCTCGGTAAGATTGTTGTTAATCACTGTTAATTTTACTGGTTCAAAAACAATGAATAGTCTTACACTGGAAGGGTCTATTATTTTTCGATTAAATGACTCAAGTGTTTCAAATGGTGGTAGAGTATCAGATTTAGTAAAGCCAAGAGAGATAACAAATTTTCTAATCGCTTCTGGAACTATACCTCTTCTACGTAATCCCTCAAGAGTTGGAAGTCTAGGATCATCAAATCCAGATACTTTTCCTTCTTCTACTAGAGGTTTTAGCACTCTTTTGGAAACAGGCATTCCTTCAAACTCTAGCCTTGAAAACTCCATCATCTTTGGTTTGCGCATACCCAGTACGTCTAAAAGTTTGTAATACAGTTCAGTTCGTAATTCGTATTCTTTAGTTCTAAATGCATGAGTTATTCCATCAATGCTATCTTCAATGGATACTGCAAAATCATAGTTTGGCCAAACTCTGTACTTGTCCTTGTGGATTGGATGCAATTCATCTATTATTCTCAATAAGGTTGGATCTCTCATAAC
>JANXYF010000029.1 GCA_025350175.1 Nitrosopumilales archaeon
TCTGTTTCGATTTCTTTGAATACTTTGATGATATCATTTGCAACATCCATGTTCATTGCATTAAGCTTGTCTGGTCTGTTTACCTTGATTGTACAGATTCCATCTGCTTTTGAAACTAGAACTAGAGACATCTCAAGACTCTCCAGGTTTATGCTTTCCCCACTGGTGCAAAGCAGATGCTGCTGCAACCCAGTTTCGGATATCGTCATACACTGGAACATTATGCTTTTCAATTAATCCAGATACTTTGGCTGTGTAAGGACCTCCGTTTCCACCTACGAGTAATGGTTTCTTGCCTTGCTTTGAGAACTCTGCAAGATAATCAATTATTGTTTCCTCAAGTGGATCATCTTGGAAGACAAACCATGGCATTACAATGTCGATGTTTGGATCGTCCATGAATTTTTGTATGGAATATCTATAGTCGTCTGCATTTGCTCCTCCAGTTACGTCTGCTGGGTTGCCGTTTCCTATTACATATGTTGGAGGATAATGTGCCTTCATTTCTTTGAGTGTTGCTTCTGTTACTTTGCCTAGTTCTAGTCCGTATTTTTCAAATTGGTCTATTGCACCAATCATTGGACCTGCACCGTTACTAACTAGACCAACTCTTGGACCTTTAGCTGCTGGCTGCCATGCTAGTGCCTTGGCATCGGAAGCAAGTTCTTGATAACTTTCTACTGAAATTATTCCAGCTTGTTTGAATGCTCCTTGGATTATTGCATTAGAGCCTCCTAGTGAACCTGTGTGTGAAGCTACTTGTTTTGCTCCAAGTGTACTTCTTCCACTCTTCCAGATTAGAACTGGTTTGTGTTTTTCTCTCATTACTTGTTTTGCTGTCTCGATGAATTTTCTACCATCGCCAAAACCTTCTACATATAATGCAATTACTTTGGTTTGAGGATCATTTGCCAAGTACCAGATCATGTCTGCTTCATCAACATCTGATCTGTTACCATAGCTTACCATCTTGGACAAGCCAAACGAGTCTGCAGTCTCTAAGAAACTGATTCCCATTGTTCCACTTTGTGATAACAATGCGACTGGTCCAAGCTTTGCACGGACCATTCTCTCTTGACCTTGGAATGCACAATCTAGTCTGTTTGCTGCATTGAACATGCCTATGCAGTTTGGACCGATAATTCTGATCTTGTGCTTTTCTGAGAGACTCTTAATTTGTGATTCAAAGTCTGCTCTTTCTCCCCCAAGTTCCTTTCCTCCGCCTGATACTATGACGACATTGTGGATTCCTTTCTTGGCACATGCTTCCATAACTGGCGGGGTAACTGACAAGTCAACACATACTACAACTAGATCAACTTTGTCTGGAATTGATTCAATTGATGGATAACATTTTAGTCCCAAAATCTCTTCTGCTTTAGGATTGATTGGGTATACTTTGCCCTTGTAATCGTGCTTTGCAATACTATCAAGTACAGAGTTTCCTATTTTACCTGGAGTTGAAGATGCGCCAACCAGTGCAACTGATTGTGGTGTAAAGAATGTCTCCATGAAATCTATATTTGGTTTTGCAGTAGAGATTGCATCCTTTTTGATCTCTTTTCTTAGAATTATTTTTGCGTCAACAACATAGTATGATTTTGGATATACTACAATTGGATTGAAATCAATACTGTCAAAATAATCTGCATTGTCTACACCAATTTTTCCAATCTGGACAATTGCTTTTGCAAGCATGTTCAAGTCAATTGGTTTTGTACCTCTATATCCTGATAGAATCTTGGAGCCTTTTAATTCTGCAAGCATTGACTTTGCATCATCAACTGTAATTGGTAGCATTCTAAATGCAACGTCTTTGAATATCTCAGTCAAGACACCGCCTAGTCCTACCATTATTACTGGACCGAACTGTGGGTCGTTTTGGAGTCCAATGATAAGCTCAACTCCTTGTGGTACCATCTTCTCAAGTAAGATTCCTTTTACTTGGACTCCTTTTTTCTTTGAGAGTCTTGGATACATTTCAAGAAATGTTTTCTTGACATCTTTTTCATTTTGTAGTCCTACCTTTACTCCGCCAACATCACTTTTGTGTAGTATTTGTGGTGAGACTACTTTCATTACAAGTGGAAAGCCTAATCTCTTGGCAGCTTTTGTAGCTTCATTTGCACTCTTTGCAAGTGCATAGCCTGGAACTTTGATACCATATTTCTTTAGTACGGATTTTGATAGATCCTCGGTAATTACCTTATGATCTGTTGCAAATGTTTCTTCAAAAATTTTGGCTACTGGATTCAAAAGGATCTCTCCTTTTTGTTTTCAGATCGCAATTGTATGATCTGGGTTATTTTTTGTATCATAACTGGATCGGAAAGCCTATGTGTTTTATATTAAACTTTTGACAGGAATTGAGCTATTTTTGGCATATAGCAAATTTCTGGTTAGTAGAACTTTTACCAGTAATCAGGCGTGATAGGCAGATCTAACCTTTTATTTTGCTAGTTTAAAATGATATTGGATTGATAAGAAATATTCTAGTTTTTACTATCTTGTTTACTCTAACTATATCCTTGATTGTACCGACTCATCTAGTAAATGCATTAGAGCCTAGAACTGATTTTAAAAATAGACACGAGTCTGCAACCTTTGGCAATAGTCGCGTATGTGGAGACCATCTTTGTGGACTAGGTGAAAAGCCTCAATGGACTCATGCAACATGGGGCTCACAACATTTGAGTGCACCTAAACTTCCTGTTGCACCGTTGGGCGAAGACATCATGTCAGAATTAGCAAAATCTTCTGCCGGTTCTATGCAAGAAAACAAAAAGGTATCACACAAGTAATTTTTTATTATTTTTGAATTTAAATCTGGAACTAGTGTACTAGTACATGAGTTGCAGTAGGTAGTTGGATAAGAATCACAGTAGCAATTATGGTTATGGCCATTGTTATGTAAAGAAGGATTTGACCCATTTTCTTATTTGATGTTCTCCCAATCACTCCGTCGATAAATAACGCACTAGAATAAAGTACTGACAAGAATACATAACTACTAGAATTTTCATTGGCTTGCTGGGCTTGTTGCAACTCCAAATTGGTCTTCGTCGCAAATTGTTGAGCAAGTAAGACATGTGTCCTGTTATACTCTGACATGGCAAACGGTGATGGTGGAGCATTTGGATTCTTCAAAGGATCTGTTTGAAGCCATGCATCAACTGCTACCTTCATCTCTGGGGAAAATCTATGATAATAGAAATTACTAAGATTTTGATCATTTCTAATTAATGCGTTAGAGTATTGGGTAAATGTCATAACATCTATGACTGTATGCGTTCCCTGCGTCAACTCTTCCTTTGCAGTCTGTAAACTATCCATGTTTACATCTCGAAGTAGAAATGTCTGGACTCCTAGCCATAGGTGAGATTCGTAAGAACTGTAAGAGATCCCTATCATGATGATCCCTAGCATTATTACAGAAGATATGCTAATCCACTTACTTTTTGTTTCTTTGTTGTCGCTAATGTATATCTCCTAAAAGATCATTTATTCATAGTTTTAGTTTTACTCGTTTTCATTTTCTTATTTTTAAGATTTTGATAGTTTAATAAAATCAGTAACTATGAAGAACTTTGAACTGTTTTATGACCGATTGCGCTTGTAATAATTTCAATTCCGAGTATGAGTATGTTGATTGATAGCAAAACAGTTATTACTCAAAGTACCAAGTCAAAAGCAATTAGAATTCCAAAAATAATAATCGGAGCTAGTATTATGGCAGTTCTAATAGGAACATTCTTCGAATTCCATGATTTACCAATAAAAGTAATAACTGTTTTG